>JABCYT010000243.1 GCA_013290035.1 Alphaproteobacteria bacterium | reverse complement strand
GGTTCGATCGCCGACCATTGCCGATCGTTGAGCCAGAACTCGTTCGCCATCTTCAACGCTCCGTCGTTTCAGAGCTTGAATCACTACCGGCAAACAAATTCAATGCTTTGATTGAGTTTTGACCCTAACGCTGCGGATCGATCGGCGTCACCACCCCCTCGGCGGCCTCGATCACCTCGCCGGCGTCGAGACAGAGATCCTCGCGGTTGCGCATCGCCATGATCTGAACGCCGGTGCGCAGCTTGCCGTGGCTGCCGACGGGCACGGCGAGACCGGGCAGGCCGAGCAGCGGCGCGAGCAGGGCCGGACGCATCCCCTCCAGGATCTTCTTCTGGCCGCCTGGTTCGATGTCGGCGACCTGCCGGGGCGGCAGATCGGCCAGCGTCGGCAGGATGACCAGGGGCCATTGCTGGAAGAAGGTCATCCAGCGCAGCAGCAGGCCCTCGCGCTCGGTCAGCGCGGCGACGTAGGTCGGCAGATCGACCGCCTTGTGCAGCTCGAGCCAGCCCTTCATCGAGGCGATGCCGTCGGGATCGCCCATTTTCTGCATCTGCGGCCACAGCCCGCCGAACACGTCGGTGACGCAGATCATGTGCCAGAGCTCGACGCCGCGCTCCATGTCGGGCGGCAGCACCTCCTCGACGACATAGCCCGCCGCCTGCAGGTGCTTGCCCGCCTGCCGCACCGCGGCGGCTTGCGCGGGATGCGTCGGACCGCCCGGCACCTCGGGCACGATCGCCACCTTGATCGGCCGCGCCGGCGGTGGGCCCTGCATCGGCACGTCGTTCCAGCGCCAGTCGCGCCGATCGCCGCGCGCCATGACCTGCAGCGCGAGGCGCGCATCGCGCACCGTGCGTGTGTGCGGCCCTTGCACCGCCATCAGCACCGCGCCGATCGGCCGTCCGGCAGGCGCGCTGGGGTTGAGCGAGGGGATGCGGCCGAAGCCCGTACGCAAGCCGACCACGCCATTGCAGTAGGCCGGAATTCGCACCGAGCCGCCGATGTCGTTGCCGTGGGCGATGGCGCCGATTCCGACGGCGGTCGCCGCACCCGCGCCGCCGCTCGAGCCACCCGGCGTCACCGCGGGATCGCGCGGGTTGAGCGTCCGGCCATGCAGCGCGTTGTCGGTGAAAATGCGCATCGAAAAAGCCGGCGCATTGGTGCGGCCGACGATGATGGCGCCGGCATGCTTCAGATTGGCGACGACCGGGCTGTCCTCCTGGGCGATAAAGTCCTTCAATGGCACCACGCCGTTGTCGGTCGGCAGCCCGGCCTGGTCGACATTGACCTTGGTCGTGACCGGCACGCCATGCAGCGGCGGCAGCGCGTGACCGCGCGCGCGGGCGGCGTCGGCGGTCTCGGCCGCGGCGCGAGCCTCCTTCTCGAGCACGCGCACCACGGCGTTGATCGCCGGATTGACCTTGTGCAGGCGACCCAGCACCGCATCGACCGCTTCGCGCGCCGAGGCCCGGCCGGTGCGGATGAGACGCGCAAGGTCGGTCGCGTCGTATTGCCAGAGTTCCATGAATGCGTTCCTTCCGATGTCGACTAGTTCTGGACGAACGACACGACGTTGCCGCCCGGATCCTTCACATGCATGAGCGTGCCGCCCCAGGATTGCCGCTCGGGCGGACCGACGATCGTGCAGCCGCTTGCCGTCAGTCGGGCGTGCAGCGCCTCGATGTCGGACACGCCGAGTGAAACCCCGGCAAACCGCCCGGCCAGGCCCTCCGCCCGTGCTTCGGCGTCGGCCTGCTCGACGATCAGGAGCGGACCCGCGTCGAACACCAGTACGGTCGGCTCCAACGACACCGGCGGCAAGGCCAGCAGGTCGGCATAGAAGGCGCGGGCAGCCGCGACATCCTCGACGAACAGGCGGACGGCCGCGATTTTCACGAGCTCTTCTTCGATTCCATGCCGAAAAAGATCATGTTGCCGTCCAAGTCGGCAACGTCGAAGTCGCGCAGGCCATAGTCGTAGTCCTTCGGCGCCTTGAGGACCTTCGCGCCGCGCTTCACCAGGTCGGCATGGAGCGCGTCGACATCGTCGACGAAGATCGAGACGGCGCCGTGGCCGGGCGGGCGCGGCGCCTTGGCGGCGGCAACCAGGTGGAGCGTGACCTCGCCTGAGCACAGGCCGATATAAAAGGTCGGGTCGCCGTATTCGAAGGCGACGTCGAAACCGAGCTTGTCGCGATAGTAGGCCGCGCTTTCCGTGACGTTCGTGACGGTGAAGACCGTGGTGCTGGCGCGCATCATGACGCTCTCCCTGGATCGCCGCCGCACCTTAGCATGCTAGAATTCGGCCCGATGCAGGAGGAAACGCCATGAAGTGGTCCGACCGTCGTCTGCTCGATCTGTTCGGCATCGACCATCCGATCATCCAGGCGCCGATGGCGGGGGCGAGTTCCGCGCAGATGGCCATCGCGGTCTCGCAGGCGGGCGGCCTGGGTTCGATCGCCGCCGCCATGCTGACCGCCGAGACGCTGCGGACCGAACTGCAGATCGTGCAGCAGGGCACCGGGCGGTCGATCAACGTCAACTTCTTCGTCCACCAGCCGCCCGTCGCCGATGCCGCGCGCGAAGCCGGCTGGCGCCAGCGGCTGGAGCCTTACTATCGCGAGCTGGGCTTGCCGGCCGACGCCGGGGTGGGCGGACCGGTGCGCGCTCCTTTCGATGCGGAGCTCTGCGACGTGGTGCTGCAGTTCAAGCCAAAGGTCGCCAGCTTCCATTTCGGCATGCCCGATGCCGCGCTGGTGAAGCGCCTGAAAGCCGCGAAGATCGTTGTCGTCAGCTCGGCCACGACGGCCGCGGAGGCACGCTGGCTCGAGGCGCATGGCTGCGACGCGGTGATCGCCCAGGGCGCGGAAGCCGGCGGCCATCGCGGCATGTTCCTGACCGACGACGTGGCAAGCCAGGCCGGCACCATGGCGCTGGTACCCCAGGTGGTCGACGCGGTGAAAGTGCCGGTGATCGCCGCCGGCGGCATCGGCGACGGCCGGGGTGTCGCCGCGGCGCTGGCGCTGGGCGCCGCGGGCGCCCAGATCGGCACGGCGTTCCTGCTGACGCCGGAAGCCAAGACGGTGGCGCTTCACCGCGCCGCGCTCAAGGCGGCGCGCGACGACAGCACGACCCTCACCAATCTATTCACTGGACGGCCGGCGCGCGTCATCATCAATCGCTTCATCCGCGAAGTCGGCCCGCTCTGCGCCGACGCGCCGGCATTTCCGCTGGCGGCCGGCGCCGCCTTCCCGCTGCGCGCCGCCGCCGAGGCCAAAGGCTCGACCGATTTCATGCCGTTGTGGAGCGGGCAGGCGCCGTCGCTGGCGCGCGAGATGCCGTCCGGTGAGCTGATCGCCGCCCTGGTGAGCGAGACCGAAGCCGCTCTCCGGCGCGCCGGCTAGCCGACAGGGACGACCGCGAGGGGTTTCATTTTCCTTCGCCGCCGGTCCGTTCGGCGGGGACAACCATGACCTGCTTGAGCTCGCTGCCGGCGATCACCGACAGCGGCGTCTCGATGCCGATGCGGTCGCCGCCCAGCAGGCGCACCAGGTCGTCGGCGCCGGTCACTCGTTCGCCGCCGAGCGCCAGCACGATATTGCCCGTCTGCAGCCCGGCCTTGGCGGCCGGACCGTCGGCCTCGAGGCTGGCGATCGCCACGCCCTGCGCCTGTCCAAGCCCGAGCGCCAGGGCGAGGCGGCGCGGCAGCGGCACGGTCTGGCCGGCGACGCCGATGAAGGCGCGCCGCACCCGCCCGTGACGCACGATCTCGCTCACCACATGGCTTGCGGTATTGCTGGCGACGGCGAAGCAGATGCCCTGGGCGCCGGCGATCACCGCTGTGTTGATGCCGATGACCTCGCCGCGCGAGGAGACCAGCGGCCCGCCCGAATTGCCGGGATTGAGCGCGGCGTCGGTCTGGATCACGTCGTCGATCAGCCGGCCGGTGCTCGAGCGCAAGGAACGGCCGAGCGCCGAGACGACGCCCGCCGTCACCGTCGATTCGAAGCCCAGGGGATTGCCGATCGCCACCACGAGCTGACCGCGCCGCAGTCCCTTGGAGTTGCCGAGTCGCGCTGCCGGCAGCGAGACATCGTCGATGATGCGCAGCAGGGCGAGGTCGGTGTGCGGGTCGTCACCCAGCACGCGCGCCTTGACGGTGCGCGTATCAGCGAGCGCCAGCCGCACGGTGGCGGCGCCCTGGACGACGTGGCTGTTGGTCAGCACCAGGCCGTCGGGCGAGATCACGACGCCCGAGCCGGTGCCGCCGCGCTGGCGCTTCTCGCGGTCGGGCGGGGTCTCGACCCGCACGACGGCGGGACCGACGCGGTCGACGACATCGACCACGGCCTGCGAATAGGCGTCGAACAGCGGCTGCTCATTGGGGGTGGTTTCGGCCGGGAAACTGGCGTCGCCCGACAGATTCAGCTCGTCGGAGACGAGCGAAGGCTGGAAGTCGAACATGCCCCTATATGGGGATTGGGGTGCAAGACTTCACTATCTTGCCGGACCGCGGGCCTCCAGGCCCGCTTATGTCATTGTTTCGGCGAGGGAAGATGCGGGCCTGGAGGCCCGCGGTCCGGCAAGAACTAAAACAGCGAAAAATACTCGCGCTGCTCCCAGTCGCTGACGTCCAAGTCGAAGCGGTCGATCTCCGCCTGCTTCAGCCTGAGATAATAGTCGACGAAGAAGTCGCCAAAGCCCGCACGCAGCGCCTTGTCCTCGCCGAGTGCCGCCAGCGACTCGGCCAGGGAACGCGGCAGCGGCGCCGCCTTGGCGTCATAGGGCGTGTCGGCCGACGGGCCGGGATCGAGTTTGCGGTCGAGCCCGTCCAGCCCGCTCACGATCTGGCTCGCTATGTAGAGGTAGGGGTTGGCCGCCGGCTCGCCGATCCGGTTCTCGAGGTGGGTCGCCGGATCGCCGGGGCCGCCCAGCACGCGCACCATGACCCCGCGGTTGTCGCGTCCCCAGGTGGCGCGGTCGGGCGCGAGCGAGAAGGGGCGGTAGCGCTTGTAGCCGTTCAAGGTCGGCGTACTGAAGGCGGCCGCGCCCCTTGCATGGGCGAGCAGTCCCGCCATGTAATGCATGCCCGCCTCCGACAACGGTTCGCGTCCGTCCATGAAGATGTTGGCGTGACTCTTCCGGTCGGTCAGCGATTGGTGCAGGTGCCAGCCGCTCGACATGACGTTGGCCAGCTTGGGCCGGCACATGAAGGTGGCGTGATAGCCGTGACGCTGCGCCACCTGCTTGGTGGCGCTGCGGAACAGCACCATGGCGTCGGCCGGTGCGAGGCCGGTGCCGGTGCGGAAGGTGAACTCGACCTGGCTCGGCCCGAACTCGACCTCGATGGAGCGCAGCGGCAGGCCGAGATCGACCAGGTTGGTGCGCAGGATCTCGAGGATCGGGTCCATCTCGTCGTAACGCTGCTCGGTCAGGTACTGGTAGCCCTGGTTCAGCAGCGACACGTCGGGTGGTTCGCCGGGCTGGCCGGAGTCCGCAACGCCAAGCTTCGCCTTCTCCAGCTTGAAGAGATGGAACTCGACTTCGAGGCCGGCGACGAAATCGTAGCCGCGCTCGCCCAGCGTCTGCAGCGCGCTCCGGCAGATGTGCCGCGTGCAGAGCGGCATCGGGCGACCGTCGGTGAAATATATGTCGCACAGCATCCAGCCCGAATGCGGCGCCCACGGCAGCACGCGGAAGGTCGTGGGATCGGGCAGCATGAGGACGTCGGCCGCGCCCTCGAGCTCCTTCATGCCGAAGCCGCCGCCCGGCTGCCAGACCGGGAACACCGTGCGATGCGAGGTATCCTTGAGCAGCATCGTGGTGGTGAAGCCGACGCCGTTCTTGAGCGCGGCATCGATCTCGCCTACCGTCAGGGTCTTGCCGCGCAGCACGCCGTGCTGGTCGGCGAAGGCCAGCCGCACCACCGAGAGTTCGGCCGCCTTGATGCGGCGCTCCGCCTCGCGCGTCGCGACCTTGCGGTCCTCGGTCCAC
>JABCYT010000242.1 GCA_013290035.1 Alphaproteobacteria bacterium | reverse complement strand
CGCTGCGCATGGTGCTGCTGAAGGGCTACGACGCCGCAGGCTTCGTCTTCTACACCAACACCGAAAGTCGCAAGGGCCTGCAGCTGCTGGCGCAGCCCAAAGCGGCACTGCTGTTCCACTGGAAGTCGCTGCGCCGCCAGGTGCGCCTGGAAGGACCGGTATCGCCGACCACGCCCGAGGAGGCCGATGCCTATTTCGCGACCCGCGCCCGCGGCAGCCAGATCGGCGCCTGGGCGTCGGATCAGTCGCGGCCGCTGGAAAGCCGCTTTGCCCTGGAGAAGCGCGTGGCGGAAGTCGCCGCCAAGCATGTCATCGGCAAGGTGCCGCGGCCGCCGCACTGGTCGGGTTTCCGCCTAGAGCCGCTGCTGATCGAGTTCTGGCAGGATGGCGCGTTCCGCCTGCACGACCGGCTGGAATACCGCCGCGCTGCGCCAGGCGAGCCCTGGACGACGCGGACCCTTTATCCCTGAGGCGACAATGGCGATCGCGCCACAGCGCCTGATGCGGCTCGCCACCATCGCCTCGATGTCGGTGGCGGCGACCCTGATTGCCGCCAAGACGGCGGCATGGTGGGTCACCGACTCGGTGAGCATGCTGTCGTCGCTGGTCGACACCTCGCTCGATCTCGTGGGCTCGCTGGTGACCTTCTTCGCCGTGCGCCAGGCGCTGGTCCCGGCCGATGCCGACCATCGCTTCGGCCACGGCAAGGCCGAGGCCCTGGCAGGCCTGGTGCAGGCGGGCTTCATCGCCGCCTCAGGTAGCGCGCTGCTGCTGGCGGTGGGCGAGCGCCTGATCAATCCCCACCAGGTGCGTGCGGAGGAAATCGGCCTGTTCATCAGCGCGCTAGCGGTGGTGCTCACGTTCGGCCTCGTGGTGTTCCAGCGCCATGTCGTCAAGCGTTCCGGCTCGATCGCCATCGGCGCCGACATGGCGCACTACAAGACCGACCTCGTGGCGACGATCGTCACTGGCGTCGGGCTCTATGTTTCCGGCAAGCTTGACCAGCCGCTGATCGACAGCAGCGTGGCGGGACTGATGGCGCTCTACCTCATTCACGGCGCCTGGACAGTCGCCCGCGATTCGCTCGACGTGCTGATGGACCGCGAGCTGCCGGACGGGGAGCGGAAACGGATTCTCGCCATCGCGCGCAGTCACCCCGAGGTTCGCGACGTGCACGAGCTGCGAACGCGGTCAGCGGGCCTTACCAAGTTCATCCAGCTCCATATCGTCGTCGACCCGACGATGCCGCTGGGCAACGCCCATGTGATCGGCGACCGCGTCGAAGCCATGCTGCACGAGGCCTTTCCCCAGGCCGAGATCATCCTGCACGTCGACGGCTGGGACGACCGCCAATTGCGCGCCCCCGCAGCCTGACCCCATGAGCCGGCAGCCCGCTTTCGTCGTCGAGGACCAGTCAGCCGTGATCGCCTTCCTCGAGGCGCATCTGTCGCCGGTCACGCGCATCGACACGCACGGCGCGGTGGTCTTCCTCTCCGGCGAGCGCGCCTACAAGCTGAAACGGGCGGTGAAGTTTCCCTACATGGATTTCTCGACCGTCGAGCGGCGCGCAGCGATGTGCGCCGCCGAGATCGAGATCAACCGCCAAGTGGCGCCCGAGATCTATCTCGGCACGGCACCTGTGAAGCGTGGCCGCGACGGCAAGCTGGCGCTGGGCGAGGTCGGTGAGACGGCGGCCGATGCGGTCGACTGGCTGGTCGTCATGCAGCGTTTCGACGAGGACGGCCTGCTCGACCGCATGGCCGAGCGCGGCGCCCTGACGCCGGCATTGATGACCGCGCTGGGCGCCCGCGTTGCCCGCTTCCATGACGGGCTGGCGCCGATCAGGGCGGGTTTCTGCACGCCCGACGACTATCGCCACTCGGTGGCGGCCGACGTGCGGCAGATGCGGGAAGCCGGAGACCGGCTCGATCCGCCGACCAGCGAGGCCCTGGCCGAGGCGATGCCCGCGGCGCTAGAGCCTCATATGGTGCTGGTGGCGCGGCGCGTGGCGGCCGGCGCGGTGCGCCGCTGCCATGGCGACCTGCACCTGCGCAACATCGTCATGCTGGGCAATGAACCGGTGCCGTTCGACGCCATCGAGTTCTCCGAGCGCATCGCCAATATCGACGTCCTCTACGACCTGTCGTTCACCCTGATGGACCTCTGCGAGCGCAGGCTCCGGCCGCTGGCCAACCGCCTGCTGAACGAGTGGCTGTGGCGCATCGCCGAGCTGGCCGACGCCCCGCACGAGGAGGCGCTGGCGCTCCTGCCGATGTTCCTGTCGCGGCGCGCCTCGATCCGCGCCTTCGTCGATGCCCAGGCGGCGGCGGTGAGCGGCGCCGACACGTCGCGCGCCCGCGACTACCAGAAGGTGGCGCTGTCCTTCCTGCGGCCGGCGCCGCCGCGGCTGGTCGCGATCGGCGGCCTGTCGGGCAGCGGCAAGACCACGCTGGCCCTCAGGATGGCGCCGGAGATCGGCCGATCGCCGGGCGCCGTGGTGGCGCGCAGCGACGTCGAGCGCAAGCGGCGGGCGGGGATCGCCCTGGAAGAACGCATGCCGGCCGGCAGCTACACGCCGGAAGCCTCGGCCGCGATCTATGCGGCTTTCCTGGCCCGCGCCGAGCGCGTGTTGCGGACAGGCCACAGCGTCGTGCTCGATGCGGTGTTCGCCCGCGCGGACGAGCGTGCCGATGCCAAGGCGCTGGCGCGCAAGGTCGGCGTGCCGTTCGAGGGTATCTGGCTCGACGTCCCGAAGGAGGTGGCGCAGGCCCGTGTCGCCGCACGCAAGGCGGACGCGTCCGACGCCACGCCTGCCGTCGTCGAGCGCCAGTTCGGCTATGACCTCGGCCAGATCACCTGGCGGCGTCATGGTCTTCCCGACCGCGAGCCTCCGGCTCGCTCATAGGGGGCGTCGAGAAGCGGGGGGTTCCTCAGTTTCCGCAAGCGCTACGCCAATCAGGACCGGGCAGCGGCAGGAGGCGCACCATTCCAGGTCAGCGCTTCGGCAGCGTGAAGCCGTTGTTCCGCAGCGTCTTTTCCAGCACGGGAATACCGGCCGCGGTGTTTCCCTTGTCGCAATCGGATATGGCACCCAGTGTCGTCTTGTCCGGCATGAGGCGGCCCTCAACGCCCGCGCCCCCGGTATAGCGGAGCACCAGCTCCTTGAGCTGGGCGCAATAGGCGGCGTCGTCGGTTTGAGCGACAGCGACGGTTGGAAGGACGATGCAGGAAAGGAGCAGCACAAGCGTGCGGATCAAGCATGCCTCCAAGGTCACCTTGCGCAATTAAACGCCTGACGACCGACATCGGCAAAGGCAGATCGCGACGGCAGAGACCAGAAGTGAGGTGGTGCTAGCCCGCGTGCGGGGGCGCCGTCAGGAACGGCAGCATGAAAAAGCCCTTGGCGACAAAAGCGTTGGCGAGGTCGACGAAGAACGAACTGGCCAGCCTCGGCTCCGGTCGGGACGACGGAGTTTTTGCTCAAATACGATGGCCCTGCCCCCAAGGGGCAGAGGAGCAAGAGAAAATGGCCACGAGGGCCCGGCGCTGAAGACTATGCGCGCAGCGCGTCGCGATGGGCTTCGGCCAGCTCGGCCAGGCTGGTGAACTGGAAATCGTAGCGCGGCATCGCGCCCGGATTCATGGTGGCGCCGAAGCCCTTGTCGTTGCGCCGACGATAGATCCAGCACGACGCCAGGCCGACTTGGTTGGCCGGCTTGTGATCGTGGAACAGGCTTTCGGCGGTGTGCAGGATCTCGGCCGCCTTCACGCCGATAGTCCGCAGCTGCTTCAGCATATATTCGAAATTGCCGAGGCTGGGCTTGTAGGAGCCGATATCCTCGGCCGTGTAGATGGCGTCGAACGCCACGCCCAGCTTCTGGTTGCTGAAGCTGAAGCTGTCGTTGTCGACATTCGAGAGGATGACGAGCTTGTAGTGCTTTTTCAGGTACTGCAACGCACCAGCCGAATCGGCAAAGGCGGGCCAGTCGCGAACGCTCCGGCCGTAGGTGACGCACTCGGACCAGGATGCGGAGACTCCCCACTCCTCGGCCAGCCGCCGATACACGATCGCCAGCAGGTCGCGATAGAGCTTGCCCGGCGTCTGCGCCTGCTGCTCCGACTCGTGCCTAGCATGCGCTTCCAGCACCTCGTTGCGCGACAGCGGCTTGGTCAGCCTGCCGGTGAGCGGCCGGAGCGCCTCGGTCATCCCGGTTTCCCAGTCGATCAGCGTGCCGTAGCAATCGAAGGTCAGTGCTTTGAAGTCGGTCAGACGCATCGCCAGCGGTTCCGCTGCCCTAGGCCCGCTTCTTGGCCGCCGCGCTGCGCGGCAGGTGGCGGGCGAGGTACTGGCCGGTGTAGCTCTCGGCCACCTTGACGATCTCCTCGGGCGGACCTTCGGCGATCAGCCGGCCTCCGCCGGCGCCGCCATCGGGGCCGAGATCGAGCACCCAGTCGGCGGTCTTGATGACCTCGAGATTGTGCTCGATCACCACCACCGTGTTGCCGCCGTCGACCAGGCGATGCAGCACTTCCAGAAGCTTGCGCACGTCCTCGAAATGCAGGCCGGTGGTCGGCTCGTCGAGGATATAGAGCGTGCGGCCGGTGGCGCGGCGCGACAGCTCCTTGGCGAGCTTCACCCTTTGCGCCTCGCCGCCCGACAAGGTCGTCGCCTGCTGGCCGATATGGATGTAGCCCAGGCCGACCTGCTGCAAGGTCAAGAGCTTGTCGCGGATGACGGGCACGGCCTTGAAGAACTCGACGCCCTCATCGACCGTCATCTCCAGCACGTCGGCGATCGACTTGCCGCGGAAGTGGATCTCCAGGGTCTCGCGGTTGTAGCGCTTGCCCTTGCAGACATCGCACTGGACGTAGACGTCGGGCAGAAAGTGCATCTCGATCTTGATGACGCCGTCGCCCTGGCAGGCCTCGCAACGGCCGCCCTTGACGTTGAACGAGAAGCGGCCGGGCTTGTAGCCGCGCTCGGTCGATTCGGGGAGCTGCGAGAACCAGTCGCGGATCGGCGAGAAGGCGCCGGTATAGGTCGCCGGGTTGGAGCGCGGCGTGCGGCCAATCGGCGACTGGTCGATGTCGACGATCTTGTCGAGATGGCCGACGCCGTCGAGCCCGCTATGCACGCCGGGATGCTCGCGCGCGCCGTTCAGCCGTCGCGCCAGCGCCTTGTAGAGCGTTTCGATGATCAAGGTGCTCTTGCCGCTGCCCGATACGCCGGTGACGCAGGTGAAGGTGCCGAGCGGGATGCTGGCCGTCACGTTCTGCAGGTTGTTCTCACGCGCCCCCTTGATGGTCAGCCAGCGGCCGCCGCCCTTGCTGCCTTGGGCCGGCGGCTCGCGCCGGGTCTTGGGGATGGGGACCTGCCGGAAGCCCGACAGGTACTGGCCGGTGAGGCTGGCGCTGTTGCGCATCACATCCTCGGGCGTGCCCTGCGCGACGACATGGCCGCCATGCGCGCCGGCGCCCGGACCCATGTCGACCAGATGGTCGGCGGCGCGGATCGCTTCCTCGTCATGCTCGACCACCAGCACCGTGTTGCCGAGGTCGCGCAGGCGGGTGAGCGTCTTCAACAGCCGGTCGTTGTCGCGCTGGTGCAGGCCGATCGACGGCTCGTCCAGCACATAGAGCACGCCGGTCAGGCCCGAGCCGATCTGGGAGGCGAGCCGGATGCGCTGGCTCTCGCCGCCCGACAGGGTGCCCGACGTGCGGTTCAGCGTCAGGTAGGAGAGGCCGACATTGTCGAGGAAGCCCAGCCGCTCGTTGATCTCCTTCAGGATGCGGGCGGCGATCTCGCGCTGCTTGGGCGTCAGCTTGGGCGCCAGCTCGCCGAACCACTTCACGGCCTCGCTGATGCCGAACTCGGTGGTCTGGCTGATATTGAGACCGGCGATCTTCACCGCCAGCGCCTCGGGCTTGAGGCGGGCGCCATTGCAGGTTTCGCACTTGCTCTCGCGCTGGAAGCGCTCCAGCTCCTCGCGCACCCAGGAAGAATCGGTCTCCTTCCAGCGGCGGTCGAG
>JABCYT010000241.1 GCA_013290035.1 Alphaproteobacteria bacterium | reverse complement strand
ATAGATCACGGCATGCGCCTTGTCAGGGATCCTGGGCAAGGTGCGCACCGCAAGCTCGACGCCGACGACCGAGCAGGCCGAGAGGATGGCGAAGGACGGCAGGTGGACGAAGCCCAGGTAGTCGGGCCGAGATCGACGTGGTGATGCCGTGCCGCCAGCACATAGGTCAGCGTGCCGAGGATGGCGACGGGGAAGCTGAGCGGGTTGGCCATGGCCACGGCGTTCTTCATGCGCGCGCCGTGGCGGCGCATCAGCGGCACGGTCATGACGCTGCCGCCGACCCCCAGGAGGCTGGCGATGGCGCCGATCACCAGGCCGGCCAGGAATTCCACCGGACGGCTCATGTGATGGAACTCATGGCCGTCGCTATCCTGCATGAAGCCCTGGCGCAGCAGGCAGTCGGCGATCACGCCCAGGATGTAGAGGATGAAGAAGAGCTTTATCCACGAACCCGGCACCACGGTGGCGACGTAGGCGCCGATCGCCGAGCCGATGCCGATATAGGCCGCCAGCGGAAACACCGACGACCAGTCGATGTTGCCCGCCAGGTGATGCTTCAACGAGGAGTAGATCGTGCCCACGATCATGACCGAGGTCGAGGTGGCGACGCCGACCTGCAGCAGGTAGCCGCGGTCCGAGGCAGCCAGCAGGTCGTAGGCGGGAAAGAAGTGATAGACCAGCGGCACGATGACGAAGCCGCCGCCGAAGCCGAACATCCCCGCCGTGATGCCGGTGATGATGCCGACGACGACGAGGACGGCGTAGATCATCGCCAGCGCAAGCGCCGGCTACTTGCCGAGCGGCGTGTTGAAGGTCGACACGCGCTGCCACCACGCACCCAGCCCGCCCTGCTGCTTGGGCACCCAGCCGCGGGCCTCCATGCAGCGCGCCGTCAAGCGAGCGACGTTGTTCTGGTAACCCTGGTTGTCCATGGTGGTGTAGAGCTCTTGTTGCCCGAAGCGCTCGCGCTCGCCTTCGAACACCGAGCGGCGCTGATCCTCGATGTTGCGGTCTCTCTGGGCGATCTCGCGGACCTGGGCGCGGCATTCCGACTCGTCCTTGGTCATCTGCTCGGCGTCCTTGCCTTGCATGGTGTAGCTTTTGGGCGCGCAAGCCGACACGAACGACGCCGACGCAAGAGCTGCGGCCGCGAGAAGGATGGTGATCCTCATTTGACACCCGCCAGTGCGGCTTCGATCGCCTTCAGGGCGTCGGACGCCTTGGCCGCGTCCGGGCCGCCGCCCTGCGCCATGTCGGGCCGACCGCCGCCGCCCTTGCCGCCCAGCGCCAGGACGCCGGCTTTCACCAGATCGACGGCGCTGAGACTTTTTGACAGGTCGTCCGTCACGCCGACCACGGCCGAGGCCTTGCCATCCTCGACGCCGATCAGCGCCACGACGCCCGAGCCCAGCTTCTTCTTGAATTCGTCGGCCATGCCCTTGAGGTCTTTGCCCGGCACGCCGTTCAGCACGCGGCCGATCAGCTTCACGCCGCCTATGTCGCGCACCTCGTCGGCCGCCGATCCGCCGGAGCCGCCGCCGCCCGCCAGCGCCAGCGCCCTGCGCGCCTCGCTCAGCTCACGCTCGATCTTGCGCTGGCCGTCGACGAGCGCCGCCAGCCGCGCCGGCAGATCCTCGGGCCGCACCTTCAGCGTGGCCGCCGCTTCGGCCAGGAGGTCGGCCTGGCGGCGCACATGCTGCTCGGCCGCCGCGCCGGCCACTGCCTCGATGCGGCGCACGCCGGCCGCCACCGCGCCTTCGCCGACGATCCTGAACAGGCCGATGTCGCCGGTGCGCAGCGCATGCGTGCCGCCGCACAGCTCGACCGAATACTTTTTGCCCCCATCGACGTTGGGATCGCCGCCCATCGACAGCACGCGCACTTCCTCGCCGTATTTCTCGCCGAACAGCGCCATGGCGCCGGCGGCGATCGCCTCCTCGGGCGTCATCAGCCGCGTGTCGACCGAGCTGTTCAGCCGGATGCGCTCGTTGACCTCGTCCTCGATCTTGCGCAGCTCCTCCTGCGAGATCGCCTTGGTGTGGCTGATGTCGAAGCGCAGCCGGTCGGGCGCCACCAGCGAGCCCTTTTGCGTCACATGCTGGCCAAGATGGCGGCGCAGCGCCTCGTGCAGCAGGTGCGTGGCCGAATGATGGGCGCGCAGCTGCGCGCGGCGGATCGGGTCGATGGTCATGACCACGTCGTCGCCGACTTTCAGCTCGCCCTTCTCGACCTTGGCGTGATGGGCATGGAGATCGCCCACCATCTTCTGCACGTCGGCGATCGCGGCCTCGCCGTTGGCGCCCGCGAAGCGGCCGGTATCGCCCTGCTGGCCGCCCGACTCGGCATAGAACGGCGTCTGGTTGGTGACGATCCAGCCGGTCTGGCCCGCCTTCAGCGCGGGCACTTCCGCGGCCCCGAGCACGATCGCCTTGATCTGGCCTTCGGCGCGCTCGGTGTCGTAGCCCAGGAATTCGGTGGCGCCGGCTTTCTGGCGGACGTCGAACCAGATCGCCTGATCGGCCGTTTCGCCCGAGCCCGCCCAGGCGGCGCGCGCCTTGGCGCGCTGCTCGTCCATCGCCTTGTCGAAGCCCGCGGTGTCGACGGTGATATCGCGTGCGCGTAGAACGTCCTGCGTCAGGTCGAGGGGAAAGCCGAACGTGTCGTAGAGCTTGAAGGCGATATCGCCCCTGAGCGTGCCGCCGGCGCTGAGGCTCTTGGTCTCGTCCTCCAGAAGTTTCAGCCCCGTGCCCAGGGTCTTCTTGAAGCGGCCCTCCTCGAGCTTCAGCGTCTCGGTGATCAGCGGCTGTGCGCGGATCAGCTCGGGATAGGCATCGCCCATCTCGTGCACCAAGGTGGGCACCAGCTTGTAAACCACCGGATCCTGCGCGCCGAGAATGTGGGCATGCCGCATGGCGCGGCGCATGATGCGGCGCAGCACGTAGCCGCGGCCCTCGTTGGACGGCAGCACGCCGTCGGCGATCAGGAACGAGGTGGTGCGCAGATGGTCGGCGATCACCTTGTGCGAGGCCGATTGCGGGCCGTCGGGATCGACGCCGGTCTCGTGCGCCACCGCCTCGATCAGGGCGCGGAACAGGTCGATGTCGTAGTTGTTGTGCTTGCCCTGCAGGACGGCAGCGATGCGCTCCAGCCCCATGCCGGTGTCGATCGACGGCTTGGGCAGGTTGACCCGCTCGTCCTTGGTCACCTGCTCGTACTGCATGAAGACCAGGTTCCAGATCTCGATGAAGCGGTCGCCGTCCTGGTCGGGGCTGCCCGGCGGCCCGCCCGGGATGTCCTCGCCGTGGTCATAAAAGATCTCCGAGCAGGGTCCGCACGGGCCGGTGTCGCCCATCGCCCAGAAATTGTCCGAGGTCGGGATGCGGATGATCTTGCTGTTGGAGAAGCCGGTGATCTTGCGCCAGTAGCCCGCCGCCTCCTCGTCCTCGCTGAAGACGGTGACCAGAAGCTTGTCCTTGGGCAGGCCGAAATCCCTGGTGAGCAGGTTCCACGCCAGCTCGATCGCCTGCTCCTTGAAGTAGTCGCCGAACGAGAAGTTGCCCAGCATCTCGAAGAAGGTGTGGTGGCGGGCGGTATAGCCGACATTCTCGAGGTCGTTGTGCTTGCCGCCGGCGCGCACGCATTTCTGCGAGGTCGCGGCGCGGCTGTAGGGCCGCTGCTCGAGGCCGGTGAAGACGTTCTTGAATTGCACCATGCCGGCGTTGGTGAACATCAGGGTCGGGTCGTTGCGCGGCACGAGCGGGCTCGAGGCCACGACCTCGTGGCCGTTGCTGCGGAAGTATTCTAGAAAAGTGCGGCGGATGTCGCTGACGCTTGGCATGCGGGCCTTGTAGCGTGCGGCCTCGGGCTTCGTCCAGAACGGGAGGATAGCGGTTTATGGCCGATTCCGGCCACTCCACGGCCACTCTGCGCCTCACCGTGGGCAGGCTGAGGATCGCCCATCCGATCACCGTGCCGACTGCACCGGTGCCGGCCGCGGAGATCGTGCCCGCCCTGCAAGGCCTGGTGAACGCCGTGGTCGAGGCGGCCGAAGCGGGCCACACGGTATCGTGCCGCAAGGGCTGCGGCGCCTGCTGCCGCCAGCTCGTGCCGGTGTCGCGCACCGAGGGCGAGCGATTGCTGCAGCTCGTCGAGGCGATGCCCGCCGAACGGCGCCGCGCACTTTCGGCGCGCTTTGCGGCGGCGGAGGCTGCGATCGAGAAGGCCGGGCTGAAGGAGCGCGGCGAACGCAGCGATCGCGAGCTTTCGGTTGCCTACTTCGCGGCCCGCATCGCCTGCCCGTTCCTCGAGGACGAGAGCTGCTCGATCCATCCCGAGCGGCCGCTGGTGTGCCGCGAATATCTCGTGACGTCGCCGGCCGAGCTTTGCGCCGGGGAGCGCCAGGAAGGCGTGACGCCGGTCGCGGTGCCGAAAGTCTCGATGGCGGCGCGGGGCCTGCAGGATGAGAAGGACGGTTGGTTCCCGCTCGCGCTCCTAATGGACTGGAGTCGCTCTCGTCCGCGCAAGGCCAAGCGGCGGCCAGGGCCGGAATGGGTGCAGCGGTTTCTCCGCGGATTCTCGGCTTCATAAGAATCGCGGCGGCGCCATCCATATCTTTTCTGCGCTGTGCGGGACAGCGGCCGCGGACGGCCGCGACTCGCGCTTGATTACAAGCGCTGCCGCCCGCCCCACTTTTAATGGGCACGCCCTTGGGCGTGCCCATTAAAAGTGGGCGGTGCTGCGCGTGGGGGGACAGCACCGCCCGGCGACCGGAGACAGGGGATCCGAGCCGCTAGAACCAGAAATGTCGTATGAGGGAGAGAAAGACGAGGACTAGGCCTCGTCCTCCTCGTCGTCTTCCTTGCCGCCGTCCATCAGGGCGTTGGCGACGATGCCGGCGTTGGCGCGTACTTTCTGCTCGATGGCCGCCGCCATTTCGGGATGCTCCCGCAGGAACGTCTTGGCGTTCTCGCGGCCCTGGCCGATGCGCTGGCCGTCGTAGGAATACCACGAGCCCGATTTCTCCACGACGCCGGCCTTCTCGCCGAGGTCGATCAGCTCGCCGGTCTTGCTCACGCCCTCGCCGTACATGATGTCGAACTCGACGACCTTGAACGGCGGCGCCACCTTGTTCTTCACCACCTTCACGCGCGTGGCGTTGCCGACCACTTCGTCCTTGTCCTTCAGCGCGCCGATGCGGCGGATGTCGAGGCGGACCGAGGCGTAGAATTTCAGCGCATTGCCGCCCGTCGTGGTCTCGGGGCTGCCGAACATGACGCCGATCTTCATGCGGATCTGATTGATGAAGATGACCAGGGTGTTGGACTTGGAGATCGAGGCGGTGAGCTTGCGCAGCGCCTGGCTCATCAGACGGGCATGCAGGCCGGGCAGCGAATCGCCCATCTCGCCTTCGAGCTCGGCGCGCGGCACCAGGGCGGCCACCGAATCGATCACCAGCACGTCGACGGCGCCCGAGCGCACCAGCGTGTCGGCGATCTCGAGCGCCTGCTCGCCGGCGTCGGGCTGGGAGATCAGGAGGTTGCCGATATCGACGCCAAGCTTCTTGGCGTAACCCGGGTCGAGCGCGTGTTCGGCGTCGACGAAGGCGCAGGTGCCGCCCTTCTTCTGGGATTCGGCGATGACATGCAGCGACAGCGTGGTCTTGCCCGAGCTTTCCGGCCCATAGATCTCGACGACGCGGCCCTTGGGCAGGCCGCCGATGCCGAGCGCGATATCGAGGCCCAGCGAACCGGTCGAGATCGATTCGATCTCCACGGCTTCGCGCTGGCCGAGCTTCATGATCGAGCCCTTGCCGAAGGCGCGCTCGATCTGGGCGAGGGCGGCATCCAGCGCCTTGTTCTTGTTTTCCATGCCTTCTTTTTCGACCACTTTCAGCATTGCGGACATTGGCTGTCTCCTCGTTCTCCCACGCCCCTGTCGGGAGCGGCAATGCGGATAAGTCCGCTGGGGGTGACGCCAATGTACCTATTTTGTTCCAGACGGCAAGGGGACAATTAAGCCCCTGATATAATT
>JABCYT010000240.1 GCA_013290035.1 Alphaproteobacteria bacterium | reverse complement strand
GGCGCTGGCGAGAGCCGCCCTGGCCTGCAGGAGCTGCTGGTCGAGATCGGGCGCCTCGATTTCCGCCAGCAACTGGCCCGCCTTCACCGGCGCGCCGATATCGACGTGCCACGCCTTGAGGAAGCCGCTGACGCGGGCGTAGATCGGCGCCCGGGAATAGGCTTCGAGGCGGCCCGGCAAGTCGAGCGAGGACTTGTTGGCGGCGCGGTCGGGCGCCACCACGGCGACCGTCGGGATCGCCGTGGCACTGGCCAGCTCCTTGAGCTGCGCTTCACTTGAACTGCGACTCCAGATCCCGTTCACCACGACCAGGGCGAGCGTCACGCAGCCGATGACGCCTGCGATGGCAAGCCCGCGCCGCGGGGCTTTCGGGGGGCTGGACCTGGCGTCAGGCGACATGGGCAACTCCCGCTGCGTCCGGCGGTACCGCGGCCTTCTTGCCATGGTGCCGGTGGACGAGGCTGAACACGACGGGAACGAACATAAGCGTGGCAATTGTCGCAAAAATCAGGCCACCGATCACGGCGCGGCCGAGCGGCGCATTCTGCTCGCCGCCCTCGCCCAGGCCAAGCGACATCGGCAGCATGCCGATGATCATGGCAAGCGCCGTCATCACCACCGGGCGGCAGCGCACGAAGCCGGCCTCGAGGGCGGCCGCCGTGGCGTCGCCCAGCACGGCCAGCCGCTCGCGCGCGAAGCTGATGACCAGCACGGAATTGGCGGTCGCCACGCCCATGCACATGATGGCGCCGGTCAGCGCCGGGACCGACAGGGTCGTGTTGGTGGCGAACAGCATCCACACGATGCCGGCGAGCGCGGCCGGCAGGGCGGTGATGATGATGAAAGGATCGCTCCAGGACTGGAAATTCACCACGATCAACAGATAGATCAGGACGATTGCGCCCAAGAGACCAAACAGCAGGCCGGAGAAGGCGCTGTCCATCGTCTTCACCTGGCCTTGCAGTTTGACTGCACGGACCTTCGGCGAGGCTTGGCTGGACAGCTCGTCGATGATGCGGCGAACGTCGGTCGCCACGGAGCCGAGGTCGCGACCCTGCACCGCGGCGTAGACCTGCACGGTGTTTTGCAGGTCGTACTGCGTCACCACAGCATTGGCGACGTCGCGCTTGATGTCGGCAAAGCCGCCCAGCACCTGCAGCGAGGTCGCCGCCGGCGCCATGATCGGCAGGTTGGACAGCGAGGACAGCGAATCAAGCCGATACTGCGGCGTCTGCAGGACGATGCCGTAGGAAACGCCGTTCTCGCGGTTCAGCCAATAGGTCGGCGCGACCTGTCCGCTGCCCGCCAGGTTGACGACCAGCGAGTTGGTGACGTCGCGCGTGGTCAGGCCGACATACTGCGCCCGAGTGCGGTCGACATCGACGTCGAACACCGGCGCGCCGCGCGACTGCTGGAGGCGCGCGTCGACGATGCCCGGCACCTGGCGCAGACGGGCGAGCAACCGGTTGGCATGGTCGAAGGTGGCATCGGGGTCGGAGCCGCGCACCTGAATGTCGATCGGCGACGGCGCGCCGAAGTTCAGGATCTGGCTGATGATGTCGGCCGGCAGGAACGAAAAGGTGAAGCCCGGGAACCGCTCCGGAAGCTCGCGCCTGAGCTGGGCCACATAGTCGGCGGTCGGCCGGTGGTCGGGCGTCAGCTTGATCTGGATCTCGCCGTCCTGCGAACCGATCGTGCCGGTGTTGTTGTAGGTCATGTTGATGCCGCTCACCGGCATGCCGACATTGTCGACCATGGTGGCGATCTCGCGCGACGGGATGATGCGGCGGATCTCCTTCTGGATGTCGGCGAACCGGTTGGCGGTTTCCTCGACCCGCATGCCGATCGGCGCCCGGGCATGCATCAGGATCTGGCCGGCATCGACCGAAGGAAAGAAGTTGCGCCCGAGGAACGGCGTCAGCAGGAACGATGCCACCACGAAGGCGAGAAAGCCGCCGATGAAGACCGCGCGGTGACGCAACGCCAGCCCCAGCACGTCGCGATAGCCGGCACGAAAGCGCTCGAACCGCGCCTCGAAGCCTCTCTGGAACATCACCAACGGGTTGCGCGTCGGCGGCGGCCCGTCATGGCCGTGCTCGGCATGCGGCTTCAGAAGATAGGCGGACATGGTCGGCACCAGGGTGCGCGACAGCAGGTACGACCAGGCCATCGCGAACATCACCGCCAAGGCCATGGGCACGAACAGGAAGCGCGGCACGCCCTCGAGGAAGAACATCGGCACGAAGACGATGCAGATGCATAGCGTCGACACGAAGGCCGGCGTGGCGATCTGCTGCGCGCCGTCGGTGATCGCCGCCACGACGCCCTTTCCTTGCTCAAGGTGCCAGTTGATGTTCTCGATGGTGACGGTGGCGTCGTCGACCAGGATGCCGACCGCCAGCGCCAGGCCGCCCAGCGTCATGATGTTGAGCGTCTCGCCGGCCGCGGCCAGCATCGCGATCGCTGCAAAGATGGCAAGCGGGATGGAGGTGGCAATAATGATGGTCGACCGCCAGCTGCCGAGGAACAGAAGGATCATCAGGCTTGTCAGAACGGCGGCGATCACCGCCTCGGTAACGACTCCGCCGATGGCGTTTTCCACGAACAGCGACTGATCACCCAGGATGGCGATGCTGAGATTGTCGGGCAGCGACGGGCGCAGCTCATTCACCCGCTGCTTGATGCCGTCGATGATGGAGAGCGTGGAGACCGCACCGTTCTTCAGCACCTGCAGCAGGACCGACCGGCCGCCGTCGACATTCACGATGTTGGTCTGCGGCGGATTACCGTCCCTCACCTGCGCCACGTCGCGCAGGTAGACGATGGCGCCGTTGGCGGCGAATACCGGCAGGTCGGCGAGGGCTGCGAAATCCCGGGGCGCGTTGTTGAGCTGGATGGCGTACTCGACGCTGCCGATCTTCTGCGTGCCGGCGGGCGTCAAAAGGTTCTGCGCGGCAAGCGCGTTGGCGACATCATTGGCCGACAAGCCGCGCGCCTGCATGGCGGCCGGATCGAGGTCGATCTGGATTTGGCGGAATTTGCCGCCGAACGGAAACGGGATGGCCGCGCCGGGCACGGTGACCAGCGGCGTGCGCACCGTGTTGATGGCGATGTCGAACACCGCCTGCTCGGACATACCCTTGGACGACATCGCGAGCTGCAGGATCGGCACCGTCGCGGCGTTGTAGTTCAGGATCAGCGGCGGCGTGATGTTGGGCGGCATCCACCTGGTCACGGTCTGCGAGATCGACGTGATCTGCGCGTTGGCCGTGCGGATGTCGGTGCCGGGCTGGAAGAAGACCTTGACGATGCCCACGCCGGTGTACGACGTGCCCTCGATGTGCTCGATGTCGTTGACGGTGGTGGTCAGCGAGCGCTGGAACTGCAGCATCACGCGGCCCGACATCTCGTCGGGCGACAATCCGGTGTACTGCCAGACGACGGCGATGATGGGGATGCGGATTTCGGGGAAAATGTCGGTCGGCGTCCGGAGCGCCGCCAACGGTCCGACGATCAGGATCAAGACGGCCAGCACCACGAAGGTGTAAGGCCGGGTCAACGCTATCCGTACTAGGTTCAGCATTCTCTGCCGAAAATCCGTAATTTATGAGGCGCCGGTCCCCCAGAGACCGCACTGCAGCATGGGACCATGACGTGCCGTCTCTGTCGAGGCGATATTGGTTCTTCACCCCGATTGGTGGTGCGCTAGTGTGGCGCGGTAAGTAACGGGGCCGTGACCGGGAGGGACGAAACATGGCCGACTACGACTACGTCATAGTGGGTGCAGGCTCGGCGGGTGGCGCGCTGGCGGCTCGGCTGAGCGAGAATCCAAACAGCAAGATTCTGCTGCTCGAAGCCGGCGCAGCCAGCCATCCCTACTCGCGCATGCCGCTTTCATTCGGCCTGCTGATCGACAATCCCGCCGCCAACTGGTGCTACCAGTCCGAACCCGAGCCCGGGACGGCCAACCGGACCATTCCCGTGCCGCGAGGCAAACTCCTGGGCGGCTCGAGCTCGATCAACGGCCTCGTTTGGGTACGCGGCCAGCCGCTCGATTTCGACACCTGGGCGCAGATGGGCTGTCGTGGCTGGAGCTGGCGCGACGTGGCGCCGGTTTTCACCCGGATCGAGAACTTCGTCGACGGCGACGGCAGCAACGGCCGCGGCATTTCAGGCCCACTGAAAGTCTCGACCGTGCCCGACCAGAATCCGCTCTACGACGCGCTGTTCGCGGCCTCCAAGGCCGCCGGCTTCAAGCTCAACCCCGACTACAACAGCGAGGACCAGGAAGGCGTCGTCAAGACGCAGACCTCGATCTACAAGGGCCGGCGCATGAGCGTCGCCCATTGCTACATCGAGCCGGCGATGAAGCGCGCGCCCAACTTGCATGTCGTCACCAACGCCATGACCTTGCGCGTGCTGCTCGAGGGCAAGCGCTGCGTCGGCGTCGAGTACGAAAAGGACGGCAAGGTCGTGCAAGCGCACGCGCGCGAGACGATCCTCTCGGCGGGCGGCGTCGCCAGCCCGCAGATCCTGGAACTCTCCGGCATCGGCCAGCCCGAGCTGCTGAAGAAGCACGGCATCGAGGTGAGGCACGAGCTCAGGGCGGTGGGCGAGAATTTCCGCGACCACATCAACGCCCGCATCATCTGGAAGGTGAAGGATGCGCGGGTGTCCTACAACCACATGGCGCGCGGCCTGGGCGCGGTGACGCAGATGATGAAGTACCTCGCCACCGGCGGCGGCTTCATGAGCCTGCCGTCGGCGCCGCTGCTGGCCTTCCTCAAGACGCGGCCGGAGCTCGCGACGCCCGACGTGCAGATGCATCTCGTGCCCTATTCGATCAAGGACCCCAAGACGCGCAAGCTGCAGGACTTCCCGTCGATGACGATCTCCTGCTATCAGCTGCGACCCGAGAGCCTGGGCTCGATCCACATCCGTTCGGCCGATCCCAAGGCACAGCCGGCGATCCGCTTCAATTTCCTGAGCGATGTCATCGACCAGCAAGCCATGATCGGCGGCTTCCGCATGATGCGGAAGATCGTCAACGCGGCGCCGATGGACAGCTATCGCGGCGAGGAGTTCTCGCCTGGCCCCTCGGTCAACGGCGAGGATGAGATCCTGACCTGGATCCGCAACAACTCGCAGACCGCCTATCACCCGATCGGCACCTGCCGCATGGGGCCGGGACCGAACACCGTGGTCGACGACAGGCTCAAGGTGCATGGGCTCGAGGGACTGCGCATCGCCGACGCCTCGATCTTCCCGACCATGCCGTCGGGCAACACCAATGCGCCCTCGATCATGGTGGGGGAGAAGGCGGCGGATATCCTGACGGCGGCTTAGTTTCTGTCGACCTGACATGAGTAATCAGCCACCCAGCTTCTTCCTCACATCCTGCGGAATCGGCACGGCTTTCAACGAACGCGCGTTGCCGTCCTTGCGCGCCCAGATGCGCGTTTCCTTGCCCTCGGCCGCGACCTCGCCCGACGCGTCACGGAAGACGTGGCGGATGGTGAAGGAGCTACGGCCGAACCTTTCGACGTGGCTTTCGATCGTGAGCTTCTCGCCGTGCTGCGAGGCGCGGCGAAAGGAGCACTCGGCTGCGACCAGCGGCGTGCCCTCCTTCCACTGCCCGCTGCTCACGTCGTCGCGCCTGACTCCCGCAGCGAGGAACAGCCGGTAGGTCGCCTGGTCGATCCAGCGGAAATAGGACGGGTAGTAGACGATGCCGGCGGGGTCGCAATCGCCCCACTCGACGGTGACCTCGTGACGATTACTCGGCGGCATGGCGCAACATGGCGGAAGACGCGGCGATCGAAGCCAGCGTGCGGGAGAGCGTCTCGCCTTCCGGATCGGCCAGCGCCGTCACCCGCGCATTGGCGACGGCGTCGGCCGCCGCCCGCGGCGCCAGCTTGCCGGCCAGAGCGGGCGCGATCACCTCGTCGGTGATGCGGCGATAGTTGCCGAGGCCGCGCTTGTGGGTGTCGCCGTAGCCCTTGATCAGGCGCGCGACCTCGCGGCACACGCGCA
>JABCYT010000239.1 GCA_013290035.1 Alphaproteobacteria bacterium | reverse complement strand
CCGAAGCATCGCGTTCGGCCACGATACGAAACGCATGGCAACCGTTTCTTCCCGACCCGCTCCGATCGCCTGGCTGCTGGCACCGGCACTCTTGCTCTTCGTGCTGTTCTTCGTGCTGCCGTTCGGCGTCATGGCGGTGATGTCGTTCTTCTCGTCCAACCCGGTCACCAACCCCAACGCCTTCCTGACGACGCGCCACTACGAGCGCTTCATCTTCGATTCGGCCGGTATCTTCCACGACGCGCTGTGGGCGACCTTGCGCATCGGTCTCATCACCACGGTGGTGTCGCTGCTGATCGGCTATCCCCTGGCGCACTGGATGGCGCGCATGCAGTCGCGGCTCGGCCACGCGCTGGTGCTGATGGCGGTGATCGCGCCCATGCTGACCGGCATCGTCGTGCGCACCTTCGCCTGGATGACCATTCTGCAGGACAAGGGCGTCATCAACACGCTGCTGATCCAGTGGGGCGTGATCGAGAAGCCATTGCCGCTGATGTACAACGAGTTCGGCACGATCGTGGCGCTGGTTCATATCTACGTACCGTTCATGGTGCTGACCCTGACCGGCGTGATCGGCCGCATCGACGAGCGGCTGGAGCAGGCGGCGCGCAGCCTGGGCGCCGGCCGCCTGCGCGCCTTCGTCGAGGTCACCCTGCCGCTCAGCCTGCCCGGCATCCTGGCCGGTTCGCTTCTTGTCTTTGCGCTCTCGATCAGCGCTTATGTCACGCCCTCGCTGATGGGCGGCACCGACGTGCTGACCCTGCCAATGCTGATCGCCCAGCAGGTCGGCACCAGCTTCAATCCCAACTTCGCCGGTGCCCTGGGCGTGATCCTGCTGCTGGTCTCGCTGGCGATCGTGATCGCCTACAACAGGATCCTGACCCGGCTGTCGGGCGAGCAGGGGATGGCATGAGCGCCCTTCCCAACAAGCAGCCGTTCGATGCGGGACGCGCAGCCTACCTCGCGCTCAACGTCGCGCTGCTCTTCTTCCTGCTGGCGCCCATCGTCATCGTGCTGGTCTTTGCGCTCAATCCCACGCCCTACATCTCCTTCCCCCCGGTCGGCGTCAGCCTGCGCTGGTTCGACAAGTTCTTCGGCAGTGCGGAATTCATGAACGCGCTGTGGCTGTCGCTGTGGGTGGCGGGCTGCGTGCTCGTGCTCTCGATCCTGATCGGCGGCGCCTCGGCGCTTGCGCTGGCGCGTGGCAACCTGCCGGGCCGCGCTTTCCTCACCGCCTTCTTCATGTCGCCCTTGATGCTGCCCGCCATCCTGACCGGCCTGGCGCTCTTCCAGTCCTACCTGCTGATCGGCATCGGCCGGCCGGTGTGGGGCCTGATCATGGCCCATACCCTGGTTGCCGTGCCCTATGTGATCCGCACCACCCTGGCAGTGCTGCACAATTTCGACCGGCGCATCGAGGAGGCCGCGGCCGTGCTGGGCGCCAGCCCCGTCCGGGTCTTCTTCGAGGTCACCTTGCCGCTGATCCGGCCGGGCGTGTTCGCGGGCGGGGTATTCGCCTTCATCGTGTCGTTCGATCAGTTCCCGGTGTCGCTGTTCCTGGTGGTGCCCAAGGGCGAGACCCTGCCGGTGGTGCTGTTCAACTACATGAAATTCGACCTCGACGGCGCCATAGCGGCCGCCTCGATGGTCTCGATTTTGCTGGCGCTGTCGGTGGTGCTGGTGCTGGAAAGGCTGATCGGGCTGAAAGCCTACGTTAAGCTGTGAAGGGGAACAGGAGGGGTCATCATGATTTCACGTCGTAAAGCCTTGCGGGCGGGCGCGGGCCTGGCCGCTGTCGGCGCACTCGGGGCGCCGGCCATCGCTCATGCCGAGACCGCGACGCTCAAGATCACGACCTGGGGCGGCAAGTGGGGCGACATCATGAAGGCCACCGTCCTGCCGGCCTTCGAAAAGGAGTTCAAGTGCACGGTCTCAGCCGACCAGGCCTTCCCGTTCATGCCCAAGCTGCAGACCAGCTCGAAGACCGATCCGCTGTACGACGTCTTCCACACCAATTCGAACGAGCAGTGGAGCGCTCTCACCGAGGGGCTGGTGATGCCCAAGATCACCGCCAAGGAAGTGCCCAACGTCGCCGACGTCTATCCCTATGCCGTGAGCGACAAGATCGTGGGCGTCACCATCTTCACCAGCGCGATCGGGCTGGGCTATCGCACGGACAAAGGGCTCACCAAGCCGACTTCGTGGAAGGATCTCGCCGATCCCAAGCTCGCCGGCGCGCGCGGCGGCTACCTCATTCCGGTGAACAGCCTCGGGCAGGCGCATCTCATGATGCTGGGCAAGATCTACGGCAAGGGCCTGACCGATCTCGACGCCGCCTACAAGGCGCTGGAACAGCTGAAGCCCATCAAGCTGGTGGATTTCACCGGCCAGATGGAAAAGATGCTGCTGTCGGGCGAGGTCTCCGAAGGCGTGATCCACGATTCCGGCGTCTATCGCTACGACGGCCAGAACCAGGCGGTCGACTTCGCCAGCCCGTCGGAGGGCGTGCTGTCGCTCGAGCAGGTGCTGAACGTGACGCCGGGCTCCAAGCTCAGGGAGCTGGCTTTCGGCTATATCGACTACATGCTGCGGCCCGATGTGCAGAAGATGCTGGCCGAGGCCGTGTGGTATTCACCGGCCAACAAGAAGGTGAAGCTCGACGCCAAGTACGACGCCAAGCTGCTCACCACCGAGGCCAAGGTCGCGACGCTGATCCAGCCCGACTGGAAGTGGTACAACGAGCGCAAGGACGACATCGACGCGCGGGTCACGAAGATCCTGAAGAGCTGAGCGCTGACTTCCGCCGCCATCCGACTGGAGAACGTCACCAAGACCTTCGACGGCGCCGTCGTGGCCGTCGACGGGGTGACGCTCGACATTGCGGCCGGCGAGTTTTTCTCGCTGCTGGGTCCGTCGGGCTGCGGCAAGACCACGTCGCTCCGCATGATCGCGGGCTTCGAGCTGCCGGACTCCGGCCGCGTCCATGTCGGCGGCAGGGACATCACCGATCTGCCGGTGCACCGGCGCGACATGGGCATGGTGTTCCAGTCCTATGCGCTCTTCCCGCATCGCACGGTGGCCGAGAACGTGGCCTTCGGCCTGCGCATGCGCGAAGTGCCGCGGCCCGAGATCGGGCGTCGCGTGAAGGCGGCGCTGGCCCAGGTCGCGCTGACCGGGCTCGAGGAGCGCAGGCCCGGCCAGCTGTCGGGTGGCCAGCAGCAGCGGGTGGCGCTCGCCCGCGCCCTCGTCGTCGAACCGCCGGTGCTGCTGTGCGACGAGCCGCTGGGCGCGCTCGACCGCAAGCTCCGCCAGCAGATGCAGTTCGAGCTGAAGGAGCTGCAGAAGCGGCTGGGCGTCACCCTGGTGTTCGTCACCCATGATCAGGAGGAGGCGCTCGCCATGAGCGACCGCATCGCCGTGATGAACAGGGGCAGGGTCGAGCAGGTCGGCGCGCCGACCGAGATCTACGAACGGCCGCGCACGCGCTTCGTCGCCGATTTCATCGGTGAGATCAACATCCTGGAGGAGGCGGGGCAGGCACGTGCCCTGCGGCCGGAGAAAATCCGGCTCGTTTCGGTCTCCGACGCCCGGGTCGCGGGCACCGTCGAAACCGCGAATTTCCTGGGCGGTTCGACCCTCTATCGCGTCCGCGCCGCCGACGGCCGTTCGCTTCTCGTGCGCGAGACCCACGCCGGCGAACGCGCCCCGCGCGGCACCGGCGATGCCGTCGGTCTGACATGGAATGACTCTGACGCGGTGAAGCTGGAATCTTAGCTGGGGGCGCGCCACTCCAGGTGGCGCGATCATGGACGCATGAGAAGACGCGCAACTGGAGTTGCGCGCCCCCAGCGGAGTATGATGCTTCATGCCCCCTACCCTCGGAATCATCACCGTCGGCCAGGCGCCGCGTGACGACATCGCCGCGCTGTTCGCCGCGCATACCCCGGCCGGCACCACCGTCGTCCTGCGCGGTGCGCTCGACGGCCTGTCGGATGCCGAGGTCGACACCTTGAAACCCCAGAATGGAGCCGACGCGCTCTATACGCGCCTGCGCGGCCGTCGCGACGTCAGGATCTCCAAGCAGGCGGTCATTGCCCGCTCGCCGCAGACGCTGGCGAAGCTGCGCGACGATGGCTGCGACGTCTTGGTCTATGCCTGCACCGGCGACTTTCCGCCGATGCCCGGCGACGAAGGCGTGTTGTTTCCCTCGCGGGTTCTGAATGGATGGGCGACCGGCCTGCTGCCGCGGGGCCGGCTGGGCCTTCTCATTCCTCTCGCCGAGCAGGCCGAAAAGCTCGGGTCGAAATGGGCGCGGCCCGACCTCGAGATCGTGGCCGAAGCGCTGGCGCCCAGTGCCGGCGCGGATGAAGCCGCGGCCGCAGCGCATCGCCTTGCCGCGCACAAGCCCGACCTCGTCGTCATGGATTGCATGAGCTACACACCGGCCACCAAGGCGTGGGTCAAGGGCCCGCTCGGCGTGCCGGCGCTGCTCGCCATCACCGCGACAGGCCGCGTGTTGCGCGAGATGCTGGAATGACCGGGCTTGCCGCCCAGTGCTGCATCGTGGGCGGCGGCCCGGCCGGCATGATGCTGGGCTTCCTGCTGGCGCGCACCGGCGTCAGGTCCGTCGTGCTGGAGAAGCATGGCGACTTCCTGCGCGACTTCCGCGGCGACACGGTCCATCCCTCGACGCTGAACGTGATGGACGAGCTCGGGCTGCTCGACGAGTTCCTGAAGCTGCCGCACCAGGAAGTGTCGCGCTTCGGCGCCCAGTTCGGCGAGGAGCACGTGCAGGTTGCCGACTTCTCGCACCTGCCCGTGCGCTGCGGCTTCATTGCCTTGATGCCGCAATGGGACTTTCTCGACTTTCTCGCCGCCCAGGGCAAGCGCTACCCGGCCTTCACGGTGCTGATGCATGCCGAGGCGACCGGCTTGATCGAGGAAGGCGGCAAGGTCGTCGGCGTGCAGGCAACGGTCGAAGGAAAGCCGCAGGAGATCCGCGCCGACCTGGTGGTGGGGGCCGACGGTCGGCATTCGACAGTGCGGGTCGGCGCCGGCTTCGACGTGAAAGTGCTCGGCGCGCCGATGGACGTGCTGTGGTTCCGCCTCACGCACAAACCCACCGACAAGGCCGAAACCATGGGCCGTTTCGACCGCGGCAGCATCCTGGTGCTGCTCGACCGCGGCGACTACTGGCAGTGCGCCTATGTCATTCCCAAAGGAACGGCCGAGACGCTGAAGGCGGCCGGCATCGAGAAGTTCGGCGAGAAGATCGCCGGGCTCCTGCCGTTCCTCGCCGACCGCGTGCACGAGCTCGCCACCGTCGACGACCTGAAGCTTCTGACAGTGGGCGTCGAACGGCTGGACAAGTGGTGGAAGCCCGGCGTGCTCTGCATCGGCGATGCCGCCCACACCATGTCGCCGATCGGCGGCGTCGGCGTGAATATCGCCGTGCAGGACGCTGTCGCTGCCGCCAACATCCTGGCGGCGCCCCTCAAGGAAGGCCGGTTGAAGGATTCCGACCTCCAGGCCGTGCAGGCGCGCCGCATGTGGCCGGTGCGCGCCACGCAGGGCATCCAGGTCTTCCTGCAGAACAGGATGATCGCGCCCACCCTCGCCGGCACACGGCCGCTGCGTCCGCCTTTGGCGGCACGTCTTTTGAATGCCGTCCCGTACCTGCGCCGCATTCCTGCCCGCGTGCTGGGGCTCGGCGTGCAACCCGAGCATGTAAAGACCCGGCCTGCTTAGCGTCGGGCGCGTACCGGCCCGCCTCGGTCTTCGCCCGAACGTTTAATCTAGATCAAAGCAGGCTGCTGCCGCCGATGCGACTCTTGCCGGATGCAGTTGGCGGGTGGAAGCATGAAGGCAGCCGACGTCATGACCACCGAGGTGGTCTGTATCAGAGCGGATGCAAGCGTCCTCGACGCTGCATGCCTGCTGCTGTGTGAGCGGATCAGCGCGCTGCCTGTCGTGGAGCCTTCCGGCACGCTGCTCGGAATCGTGAGCGAAGGCGACCTGATCCGCCGCGCCGAGATCGGCACCGAGAAAAGACG
>JABCYT010000238.1 GCA_013290035.1 Alphaproteobacteria bacterium | reverse complement strand
TCCGCCTCGTCATCATAGAGCGCGTTCATCTCGGGAAAATCGGCGATCGCCTTGACCAGCGCCTGCATCAGGAACGGCATCAGGGTGAGGTGCGGACGATCCTGGCGGTTCTCGGCATTCAGGGTCGCCCGCAGCGCCTCGAGCGCGGTGACGTCGACCTCCTCAACATAGGAGAAATGGGCGACCCGGCGTTTCGACTCGGCCATCTTCTGGGCGATGCGCCGGCGCAGGCCGATGATCTTGACGGTCTCGACGTCGGTATTGGCGACCCGGGTGGTGGCGATCCCGGCCTTCGCCCCGCCGCGCAGGAAGGCATCGAGGTCGGCATGGCCGATCCGCCCTGCCGGCCCGGTGCCGCGCACCTGGCGCAGGTCGACGCCGGCCTCCCGCGCGCGACGCCGCACGGCGGGCGAGGCGATCGGTTTCTCGCCCGGCGGTCGTGGCGGTCCGAGCGGCGCGCGGGTGACCGGGGGCGCGGGCTGAGACGATGCGGCGGATTCGGGTGCCGGCGGCACGGCAGCAAGCGGCCGCTCGACCGGGGCGGATGGCGCCGCCGCCTCGCGAGGGGCCGCCGCCACTTCTTCATTGCCCTCGCCGGCGACCTCCAGGCGGACGAGCTCGGCGCCGACCGCCAGGACGCTGCCCACCTCGGCGCCCAGCGCCACGACGGTGCCGGCGACGGGCGACGGGATCTCGACCGTCGCCTTGTCGGTCATCACGGCGGCCAGAAGCTGGTCCTCCAGCACCGACTGGCCGACCTCGACATGCCATTCGACGATCTCGGCCTCGGCCACGCCCTCGCCGACATCGGGGAGCTTGATGATGCGGGTCCCCATCTCAGGCCTCCATCACGGCCTTGAGCGCGCGGCCGATGCGGGCAGGCCCGGGGAAATAATCCCATTCCTGGGCGTGCGGATAGGGCGTGTCCCAGCCGGTGACCCGCACGATCGGCGCCTCGAGATGGTAGAAGCAGTTCTCCTGGACGAGCGCGCTCAGTTCAGCGCCGAAGCCCGAGGTCAGCGTCGCCTCGTGCACGACGACGCAGCGTCCCGTCTTCTCCACCGAGGTCACGATCGTGTCGAGGTCGTAGGGAACGAGTGTGCGCAGATCGATGATCTCGGCATCGATGCCGGTCTCGGCCGCCGCCGCTTCGGCGACGAAGACCATGGTGCCGTAGGCCAACACGGTGACGGCGGCGCCCGCGCGACGGATGGCGGCCTTGCCCAGCGGCACGGTGTAGTGGCCGTCCGGGACCTCGCCTTGCGGATGGCGCGCCCACGGCGTGACGGGGCGGTCGTGGTGGCCGTCGAACGGGCCGTTGTAGAGCCGCTTGGGCTCGAGAAAGATCACCGGATCGTTGTCCTCGATGGCCGCGATCAGCAGCCCTTTGGCGTCGTAGGGATTGGACGGCACGACGGTCTTGAGGCCGGAGACATGGGTGAACAAAGCCTCCGGACTCTGGCTGTGGGTCTGGCCGCCGAAGATTCCGCCGCCGGTCGGCATGCGCACGACCAGCGGCGCGGTGAACTGGCCGTTGGAGCGGTAGCGCAGCCGCGCCGCCTCGGACACGATCTGGTCGTAGGCCGGATACATGTAGTCGGCGAACTGGATCTCGACGCAGGGCCGCAGGCCATAGGCCGCCATGCCGACCGCGGCGCCCACGATGCCAAGCTCGCTGATCGGCGTATCGAAGACGCGGCTGGCGCCGTATTTCTGCTGCAGGCCCTGGGTACAACGAAACACGCCGCCGAAATAACCGACATCCTCGCCGAACACGACGACGTTCTCGTCGCGCTGCAAGGCGACATCCATGGCGTCGCGGATCGCCTCGACCATGGTCTTGCGCGGCATCGCCTAGATGCCTCCCTGCTGGCGCTGGCGACGCAGGTGCGGCGGCATCTCTTCATAGACGCCCTCGAACATGTCGCGCGCCGAAGGATGCGGACCGGAATGCAGCGTGCCGTGGCTTTCGGCCTCCTTCTGTACCGTGATGACGGAGGCCAGGATCTCGGCTTCGGCCTGCTTGTGGCGTTCCTCCGACCAGACGCCGCGGCGGATCAGATGATTCTTGAGGCGCAGCACGGGATCGCCCAGCGGCCAGGCGTCGGACTCGGTCTTCGGCCGGTAGGCCGAGGGATCATCCGAGGTGGAATGCGCGCCCACCCGATAGGTCACGTACTCGACCAGGGTAGGCCCGAGATTGCGCCGAGCCCGCTCGACCGCCCATTTCGCCACGGCATAGACGGCGAGATAGTCGTTGCCGTCGACCCGGAGTGCCGGGATGCCGAAGCCCAGGCCGCGCGCCGCGAACGTGCCGGAGCCGCCGCGGGCGATGCCCTGGAAGGTCGAGATCGCCCATTGATTGTTGACGATGTTGAGCACAACCGGCGCCTTGTAGGTCGAGGCGAAGACCAGGGCGGCGTGGAAGTCCGACTCGGCGGTCGAGCCGTCGCCGATCCAGCCGGCCGCGATCCGGGTGTCGTGCTTCATCGCCGACGCCATTGCCCAGCCGACCGCCTGGATGAATTGCGTGGCGAGATTTCCCGATATCGAGAAGAAGCCGTGCTCGCGCGACGAATACATCACCGGCAGCTGACGGCCCTTCAGCGGGTCGAGCTCGTTGGAGTAGATCTGGTTCATCATCTCGAGCATCGGATAATCGCCGGCGATCAACAGCCCGGCCTGGCGGTAGGTCGGGAAATTCATGTCGCCGGGCTCGAGCGCCACGCGAAAGGCGCAGCTCACCGCCTCCTCGCCCATGTGCTGCATGTAGAACGACGTCTTGCCCTGGCGCTGGGCCATCTGCATGCGCGCATCGAAGGCGCGCAGGGTCATCATGTGGCGCAGGCCCTTCAGCAGCGCCTCGTCATCGAGCAGGCCGGCCCACGGGCCCACCGCCTCGCTGTCGCGATCGAGCACGCGGATGATCGAATAGGCGAGGTCGCGGATCTGCTCGGGCGCGACATCGACCTCAGGCCGCCGCACCTCGCCCGCCAGGGAAATCCGCACATCGCTGAAATCGGGCGTGCCGCCGGGCCGCACCGCCGGCGCCGGCACGTGGAAGGAGAGAGGTTTCCGATCGGACATGGGGCCTCGCGTTCGAACGTCTCGACTATACTGCCCCACGCCGCGCGCGTGAGCCGCCGCTCAGGCCGCCTGGGCGACCCTGGCCGGCCCCCACGACTTCAGAACCGGAAGTACTTCCTTGGCGAAAAGTTTCAAGCCCCGCTCCGAGACTTCATAGGGCGTGCCGCCAAAGCGGAAGGCGATATTGAGCTCGAAGTCGCCCAAGAGTTTCCGGCGCGCCTCGATCCCGCGCAGGATCTTGTCGGGCGTCCCCCAGGACGCTGCCTGCATGAAGCCGGTGACCGCGCCTTCGAGGCCGCCCTTGCGCGCGATCTCCGCCTTCTGCTGGTAGGCGTCGTAGCCCTTCACCGTCTTGAAGTGCTCGCCGAGAAATTCGTAGTGGTAGAAGTTGCTTTCGACGAACTTGCCCTGGTATCGGCGCGCTTCGTCCTCGGCCGCGGCGAGGTTGGGCCCGCAGACGCAGAACTCGGTCAGCATGACGTGGGGCGGCTCGCTGCCATGGTACTTGCGGTGGAGGTCCCGCCCATGCTCGATCACCGGCAGCCGCATCTCCCATGGCCGGTCGGCGAACATCACCATGTGGGCACCGAGCTTGGCGGGGGAATTGACCGAATCCTCGCTCGACGCCACGGCGTAAATGCGCCCATCGAACGAATGCTGCGGCCGCGGACGGATCTCGATGCGCGGTTGCTTGTAGTAGGGGCCGTCGCCCTCGATGTAGCCGGTCTTCAGCGCGTTCACGATCATCGGCGCGGCCTCGTCGAAGCGGCCGCGCGATTCGTCCATGCTGAGGCGGAAGGCGGCGAACTCGCGCCGCGCCAGCCCGCGCCCCATGCCGAGGCGAAGCCGGCCCTTGCTCAACATGTCGAGGACGGCGGCATTTTCCGCGACGCGCAGCGGATCGTGCCAGGGCAGGATGACGGCTGCCGTACCGACATCGATGTCGGGATGGCGGGCCGTCAGGTAGGTCATGAGATGGAGATTGTCGGGCACGAAGGAGTAGTCGTTGAAGTGGTGCTCGGCCGACCACAGGCAGTCGAACCCTGAGTCGGCGGCGAGCGCGGCCAGCCGGATCTCCTCGTCCCACACGCGATCGTCCGGACAGTTCTCCCAGCCATAGCTGGCGAACACCATCATCATGCCGACATCCATGGCGCTTCCCCTTGCTCGTATTCGTCTTCGAGATGGGAAATGCTTTCACGGGCCGGCAGTTGCCGCAAGCCTTGTGGTCGGCGGATCAGCCGTGCCACCATCCTGAAAATGCTCGGGAGGGCACATGCCAGACAGCATCACTGTTGCGAAATTCCGCGACGTCGCCAACGGCTTGCAGAAAGGCCAGTTCGCCGTCGGCGACCGGGTCAAGATCAATGGCCTGTCGGGCCTCGATCCGATCTACAAGGCGCTGCTCGATCGGCCGATCACCGTCACCCTGGGCCTGATCGGGCCGGATGGCCGGATCGGCCTGACACCGATGTGGTTCGACTACGAGGGCGACAAGATATTGGTGAATACCGCCTCACACCGGGCCAAGTGCGACTGGATTCGCAAGAACCCCAAGCTCACGATCCTGATCGTCAATCCCGACAACGCCTATCACTGGGTCCAGATCAAATGCACGGTGGAGCGCGAGGAGCACGAAGCAGGTCCGGGCGGCGAGCGCGTCACCCGGCAACTCGACAAGATCTGGACGAAATACACCGGCAACCCGCCACCCTATGGGCTGCGCGATCCCGCGATCGACGAAAAGCGCGTGCTGTTCATCTGCGGCGTCGACCGCATCGCCACGTTCGGCAAGCCCTGATCGGCGCCCGACATGCCCGCTGACATTTCGCGGCGGAGTCTTGTCGAGCTGCTCGGACGCATCGCGGGGCCGGCGGCAGCCTATTCCGCGCTGAACGTGATGGGCTTGCTGCCCATATCGACAGCGTATGCAGCACCGCCCCCGCTGGCGCCGGGCTCCGGCAAGGGCAAGCGAGTCGTCATCCTGGGCGCGGGTATCGCCGGCATGACGGCGGCGTACCGTCTCAGCAAGGCCGGCTATCAATGTACGATCCTCGAAGCGCGCGCACGGGTCGGCGGGCGGGTGTGGACCGTGCGCGGCGGCGACCGCATCGTCGAGACGGACTCGACGCAGCAGGTCAACTGGGAGACCCATCGCGACCTCTATTTCAACACCGGGCCGGCGCGGCTCCCCCATCACCATCAGGGAATTCTCGGCTACTGTCGTGAGCTGGGCGTCGCGCTGGAGCTTTTCGTCAACGACAACCATGCCGCCCTGATCCAGCTCGACTCCCAGTTCGGCGGCAAACCCCGGCCGGCGCGGCGCCTCAATGCCGATCTGCGGGGCGCCATTGCCGCACTCGCCGCCAAGAGCGTGCCCGACGATGCCGATCTCCGGGCTGTGCTGCGCATCTTCGGCGATCTCGATTCGGACTTGAACTATGCCGGCTCCTCGCGCGCCGGCTATATCGAAGACGATGCACCGGGCGCCGGCAACCAAAAGGGACAGCACCAGCCACCTCTCGCGTTGAACGAGATGGTGACGAGCCCGCGTTCGCGAGCGATCGTGTTTGCGCTCTGTTTCGCCGAGTCGTGGAGCCAATCTCCCACCATGTTGCAGCCGGTCGGCGGCATGGACGCTATCCCCCGTGCCTTCGCCCGGGTGCTGGGCGGCATGATCCAGCTCGATCAGGAGGTCGTGCAGATCGGCCGTACCGGCGACCGTGCACGGATCGTCTCGCTCGATCACAAGACCGGGAAACGAAGCGCCATCGACGCCGATTTCGCGATCTGCACGATTCCGCTTTCGGTGCTGAAATCCATACCGGCCGATTTCAGCCCGCCGGTGAAGGAGGCGATCACCACCGGCGCCGCACTCTATTGGCCGGCGGTGAAGGTGGCGTTCGAGGCGCCGCGGCGCTGGTGGGAGACCGACCAGCAGCTTTACGGCGGCATCAGCTGGACGGACCGCGACATCACGCAGATCTGGT
>JABCYT010000237.1 GCA_013290035.1 Alphaproteobacteria bacterium | reverse complement strand
GGGCACGATCAGCCGGATGGGCTTCGACGGATACTCCGCGGCAAGCGCACGCCGCGCCACCCACGGTGCGGCCATCGCCAGAAGCAAGGCGCTGCGCCTGCTGGTCAGCATCGTTCGAATTCCCCCCTCTCAGGAAACCTGCGCCGGTGCGAACTGGCGTTCGTGCCGTTTCACCTGCTCGCGATAGTTCTCGGCATAGCGATCGTAGACCAGGTCGTGGGTCGCCGTGTCGAACTCGGCCGTCGGCGGCTCGAACAGGTCGAAATGTCCCCATCTGTCGGTGCCGCGGGCCAGCATCGCCGACATGCGAACAGGGCCGGTCGGCCGCACATGGGCGGGGATGTAGTTGATGCCGAGGCCGATGCGCCGGTGCGCCGCGCGGTTGGGCGCCGAGCGATGCACGCACAAGCTATGGTGCAGCGAGAACGAGCCGGCCTCGAGTTGCATCATCGTCGCCCCGGTCTCGTCGAGCGGCTCCATGATGGTCTGCCCGGTGCGGTTGATGCTGTCCTTGAGCCTGAGCGCAGCATGATGCATCTGCCGCGGCGCGCCGTGCGCGGACAGAACCTCCATGCAGCCGGCCTCCCGGCTGGCGTCGGTCAGCGCCACCCAGGCCGTGACCTGCTCATGCGGCTCGAGCCCGAAATAGGTCGAGTCCTGATGCCAGGCCGCGAAGGTAGGCGAGGCGGCCTCCTTGATGAAGAAGGTGCCGGTCCATACCAGGATGTCCGGGCCGATCACGTCTTCGACGACGTCCAGGATGCGCGGATGGCGGACGAGGTCGGCGTACCACGGCAGCAGGGCATGCGGCTGCGTGCGCCATTTGAGGTCGGCCTGCGGCACCGTCGTGCCGAGCCAGCGCTCGTAGCGTTCGAGCCCGCCGAGGCAGCTTGCCCGCTCGGCCTCGTTGAGCGCCGGGAAGGGAAACAGAAAGCCGTCATGCCGGTAGCGCTCGACCTGCGCTTCTGTCAGCGCCTTCATGTCTTCCTCCGCCACCGTGGTTCTGCCGCCACGGGCACAAAGGTTGGCAGCGGCCGGCACTCGACGCCAGCGCATTGTTGTGGCCATGCTTGGCGCGCATGTTGAGCGAGCAGCAGACCACCATCCGTGACGTGGCACGCGATTTCGCCCGTCGAGAGATCACGCCGTTCGCCGCGGACTGGGACCGCCGCGAGCATGTGCCGCTCGAGACGCTGGGCAAGATGGGCGCGCTCGGCCTGATGGGCGTCTGCGTTCCGCCGCAATGGGGCGGCTCGGGCGCCGATTTCGTCTCCTACGTCGCGGCGATGGAGGAGATCGCCTACGGCGACGCGGGCGTCGCCAACATGATGGCGGCGACCAACTTTCCCTATAACGCCGCCGTCCTCGCCCATGGCACCGACGCGCAGAAGGAAAAGTTCCTGCACCCCGCCGCGTCGGGCCGCGAGCTCGCCGCCTTCCTGCTGAGCGAGCCGCAGGTCGGGTCCGACGCCGCCAATCTCCAGACGCGCGCCGTGCGGCGGGGCGACCGCTATGTGATCGATGGCATGAAGAACTTCATCACCTCGGGCCAGACCGCCAAGCTGGCGATGATTTTTGCCGTCACCGACGCCAGCGCCGGCAAGAACGGCATCTCGTGTTTCCTGGCCCGCACCGACATGCCGGGCTATCGCGTGGCGCGGCTGGAGAAGAAGCTGGGCCACCGCACCTGCGACACCTGCCAGATCGTCCTGGATGGGCTCGAGGTGCCGGCCGGGAACATGCTCGGCCTACCGGGCAGCGGGCTCAAGGTCGCGCTGTCGTCGCTCGACAGCGGACGGATCGGCGTGGCGGCGCAATCCGTAGGCGTCGCCCGCGCCGCCCTCGATGCCGCGCTCGCCTACGCCCGCGTGCGCGTGACCTTCGGCAAGCCCTTGATCGAGCACCAGGCCATCGCCTTCCAGCTCGCCGAGATGTCGACGCGCATCGAAGCGGCGCGCCAGCTCTACCTTCATGCCGCACGCCTGAAGGATCTCGGGCGCGCCTCGCCCAAGGAGGCCTCGATGGCCAAGCTGTTCGCCTCCGAGATGGCCGAGGAAGTGACGTCGGCGGCGATCCAGATCCACGGCGGCTACGGTTTCCTCAACGACTATCCGGTCGAGAAGTATTACCGCGACATGCGTGTGTTCCAGATCTACGACGGTCCGAGCGAGATCCAGAAGATGTTGATCGCCCGCGAGCTGATCAAGGGCAACTGACCCGCGGCGTCGGCTGCTCAGTGCGGTTTGGCGGCGTGGAGCGCGCGCGAGGGCATGCCGAAGCGCCAGCGCAGGAAGGCCAGCACGTCCTCGGCGCAGCGCTCCGGCGCCGCCTCGCCGATATTGTGCGGCAGACCCTCGTAGGCGATGAGCTGCACGTCGGCGATGCGCTCGCGCATGACATCGTAGTTCTTGATCGAGCCCACCGTTTCCGCGCCCGGGATGACCAGCAGGGTGGGGCACTTGATCTCGCCCAGCCGGTCGCTCCAGTCGAGCGAGGACATCAGGCCGACGAAGCGGCCGACATAGGCGGGATCGCACAGCGTCGCGCACGAGACGAACCACTCGATCTTGCGCGGATCGGTGCCCGGCACGAAGCGGTCCTCGATGGTGTCCATCAGGAACTTGGCGATGCCGTCCCGGGCGATCCGCGGGATCCAGGTCGCGGCCTGGCTGTTGCGCAGCCCGGGCGTGGAGCCGAACAGGATCAGGCTCTTCACCCGCTCGGGATGGTCCATGGCGAGGTTCTGGCCGATATAGCCGCCGGCCGAGTTGCCGACGACGTGGGCGCTCTTGCAGCGCAAGAGATCCATCAGCTCGAGCGCGTCCCCGACCAGCCGGTCCATGTCGAAGGCGCTGTCGGGCGGCGGCGTCGCGGACTTGCCGTGGCCGCGCAGGTCGAGCCGCACGACCCGGTAGTGGCGCGACAGCGTCGGCACCCAGGCATAGAACCGCTGGGCGTTGCCCATCGCGGCGTGCAGCATGAGCAGCGTCGGCGCGTCGGCCCACGGGTCGGTGTTGTCGTCGACGTAGTAGGCGAGCTCGAGGCCGTCGCTCGCGGTGAAGGTGTGGGGAATCATCGGCTCTTCCTCATGTCGGTCCGGTCGGACGCCGCAGCATTGACAGCGATCATGCCGCCTGCAAGCTCCGGCGCGACGCCGAAGGAGAGGGGAGACCGTCTTGACCGCCCAGTTGGCCAAATACCGCTTCCTGCTGATCAACGCCTTCAGCCTGGCGCCCGGCAACGATTTCCAGATGCGCTCCTTCTCCGGCCCGAAGGAGACGCAGATCTACAACTACGAGGATGTGAAGCCTTTCCTGGCCGACGTCGACTGGGATCTCAATCCCGGTGCGCCGGCGACCCACGGCAACTGGCCGGTCACCACCAAGCAGGAGTTCATGTCGATCGGCAACAACCGCCTGCCCCTGGTGCGCGAGGGCTGCGCCAGCGGCCGGTACAACGCCATCGTGCTGCTGGGCGGTGGCGATCCGGGCTACATGGAATCGCGCGAGATCGGCCGCCAGTACCGCATTCCCGTCACCTCGTCGGCGCATGCGCAGATGCACATCGCGGGGCTTCTCGGCAACAAGTTCAGCATCGTCGACATCGCCGAGAGCCACAACATGCAAATGTACTATCTGGTCGTGCAGTACCGCATGACCGATCGCTGCGCGTCGATCCGCAACGTCAACTATCCGCTGCCCAGCCCCAACTTCCCCGACGACCGCCCGATCCAGGCCGAGCGCGACCGCGCCGTGCAGAGCGGCTCGTCGGACATGCTGGAGGCCGCGGTGCGGGAATCGATCGCCGCCATCGAGGAGGACGGCGCCGACGTGATCATCCTCGGCTGCTCCGCGGCCTTCTGGATGCAGCCGCTGCTGCAGAAGAAGCTGATGGAGATCGGCTGGGACGTGCCCGTGCTCGAAGGCGCGCGCTGCGCCATCGAGGTCGCCAAGACCCTGGTCGATCTCGGCGTCGATGCGAGCGGGCTCGCCTTCCCGAGCGAGCGTCCCGCGAAATGGCGGCGCAAGAAGGTCTTTTAGTCGGCCCCACTGAGTCGCGCGCCCCAGCCCTACCGGTAGGCGCCGTCGACCGGCAGCGCGACGCCAGACACGAAGCCCGCTGAGTCAGAAAGAAGGAAGCCGACTGCGGCCGCGACCTCTTCACCCGTTCCAGGGCGGCCGCCGGGATAGCCATTCAACAGCGCCGCCCGCTGTTCGGGCGCCAGATTGTCGAACTTGTCGCGAATCCGCGTGCCCTGCTCACCCAGGATCAAGCCCGGCATCAGGGCGTTCACGGTGATGCCGAACTCGGCCAGGTCCTTGGCAAGCTGCGACGTGAAGCCGAGCAGCGCCGCCTTGGCCGTCGCGTAGGGCAGCCGCCCGGTCACCGTCGTCAGCGGGCCTTTCTCGCCGCCGGCGATGATCGATGAAAACACCACGATCCGTCCCGCGCGGCGCTTGCGCATCATCGGCACCACGGCGCGTGCGGCGAGAAAGGCGCTCGTCAGATTGAGATCCATGACATGCGCCCATTCCTGAAGCTGGAAATCCTCGATGTCGCGGGCGCGCTTGGGACCGGCCCCGCCCGCGATATGGACCAGCGCGTAGATGTCGCCAAAGCGCGCCACGGCGCGATCGACCGCTTGGGTCACCTGCCGCTCGTCCATCACGTCCGCCCGGCAACCGTCCAGCCGGCCCGATGCGCTGCCGAATTCCGACAGGACCGTGTCGAGGGACTTCTCATCGGCATCGACGATGAAAACCGACAGGCCCATGTCCAGCAATCGCCGGACGGTCGCCTTGCCGATGCCCCCGGCGCCGCCCGTCACGATCGCCGTACCCGCTTCCACCATGCGGTCCGCCATGCCGTCTTCCTATATCGATTGAAGCCACGCGACATACAGGCTTAACCTGCCAATCCGGCGCTGGCGAGCGATGAGACGGGGGCGAAGGTGACGGAACGTCGAGGCAATCGAGTGGCCGGCAAGATCGCCCTCGTGACCGGTGCGGCGGCGGGGATCGGCCGCGCGATTGCGCTGCGGCTGGCGGAGGAGGGCGCCTCGCTCGTCATCGTCGACATCGATGCCGGTGGCCTTGCCGGGACGGAGCAGCAGATCAAGGCGGACGGCGGGACGGTCCAGGCCATCACGGCGGACGTGACCGAGGAAGCGCCGGTGAAGGCGCTGTTCCAGTCGGCCCTCGCCGCGCACGGCCGCATCGACATCCTGGTCAACGATGTCGGCGGCGGCCAGTCGGGCCACATCTGGGAGGCCAAGGTCGAGGACTGGGACTTCATCATGCGCCTCAACCTGCGTTCGGCGTTCCTGTGCACGCGTGCGGCTGCGGCGCACATGCGCGAGCGGCGCTCGGGCCGCATCGTCAACCTGAGCTCGGGCGCGCGCGAAGGCACGCCGTGGACCGCCTATTACATGGGCAATTCGGCCTATGCGGCGGCGAAGGCCGCGATCCACGGTTTCACGCGCAACGTCGCCCTCGAGCTTGCCGAGTACGGCGTGACCGTGAATGCCGTGGCGCCCGGCCCGATCGAAACCGAGCGCACCGGGCCCGGCTTCCGCAAGATCGAGCATCTGGAATACGGGCCGATCCGCGCCACGCCGCTGCGCCGCATCGGCGTGCCCGCCGACATCGCCAATGCCGTGCTCTATCTCGCCTCGGACGAGGCCAACTACATCACCGGAACGACGCTTGCCGTCGCGGGAGGACGCTAGCCATGGACACCTCGACCGAACTCGCCAACGGACTCGACCGTGATATCGCCGTCCTCAAGGCCCGGGCCGCCGACTATGGCGCCTGCCACAGGGTCATCGAAAAATGCACCTGGCCCCAGGGCGCGCGCATCGCGGTGAACTTCACCGCGGATTTCGACGCCATGCTGCTGCGCCGCGTGCTGAACGAGCCGCCGATGCAGCTCGCCAAGGGTGAGTTCGGCGGGCGGGTCGGCATCTGGCGTCTGATCGAGCTGTTCGACAGCCACGCCATCAAGGCGACGATCTTCACCCCCGGCCGCATCTGCGAGCTCTATCCGCAGGCGGTGAAGGCGGCGTCGCAAAGCGGGCAC
>JABCYT010000236.1 GCA_013290035.1 Alphaproteobacteria bacterium | reverse complement strand
TATAGCCATGTTCCACCGCGAGTCCGGAGTCTTCAAGACGACCTACGGCGCCGACATGGCGCTCTACCCGCTGCCGATCGCCAAATGGACCGTGGTCGCGCTGGCGGCGTTGTTCGTGGTGATCATCCCGCTCGCCGTCCATGAATATTACCTGTCGATCCTGAACCTGATCTTCATCGCCATCGTGGGCGCGCTCGGGCTCAACATCCTGGTGGGTTACACCGGCCAGATCTCGATCGGGCACGGCGCCTTCATGTCGGTCGGCGCCTACACCGCGGCCAACCTCGCCGTCCGGCTCGGCCTGCCGTTCTGGATCACCTTGCCGGCGGGTGGGCTGATGGCGGCGTTGATTGGCGTTGTCGTCGGCATGCCGAGCCTGCGCATCAAGGGCCTCTATCTCGCGATCGCCACCTTGGCCGGCCAGCTCATCATCGAATGGACAATCAATCACGTGCCGGCCATCTCCGGCGGTGCGCAGGCGTCGATCGAAGTCCCTCGGCCGAGCCTGTTCGGCATCAGCCTCAACACCCAGGGCCATCTCTATTTCTTCCTGATGTTCTTCGCCGTGCTCGCCATCGTGGCGACGTTGAATCTGGTGCGCAGCCGCATCGGCCGCGCCTTCGTGGCGGTGCGCGATCAGGACATCGCCGCCGAGATCATCGGCATCAACATCTACCGCTACAAGCTGCTCGCCTTCGCGATTTCGTCCTTCTATGCTGGCGTCTGCGGCGTGCTCTACACCTACTATTTCGGCATCGCCAACTACGAGCAGTTCCAGCTCACCGTCTCGATCGACTATCTCGCCATGATCATCATCGGCGGGCTGGGGTCGGTGCTGGGCTCGATCTTCGGGGCGATTTTCGTCACATTGTTGCCCATCGCGATCCGTATCTTCATGGAGGATGTGGGGTCGCTGTTTTTCACCCAGGCGGAGATGGCCAATGTCATATCGGGCCTGCGGCTGGGCGTATTCGGCGGGCTCATCATCTTCTTTTTGATCGTCGAGCCCGAGGGGCTCAATCGACTGTGGAGGAATATCCGGAGCTATTTCCGGGTTTGGCCCTTCTCCTACTAGAGCGGGGCATTGCTGCGAAAGGGAGGAACCCATGACAAGGTTCGTTAGGAGTTGGCTGGGAGTGGCGGCAACGACCGCGACCCTGGCATTCGGCGGAGGCCAGGCCTTCGCCCAGGCAAAGGAGCTCGTGTTCGGCCTGCAATGCGACCGAACCGGGCCGACGGCAAACGTGGGCACGGTGCTGTGCCCCGGCTACCAGGACTACATCGCCCTGGTGAACAGCAAGGGCGGCGTCGAGGGCTACAAGATCAAGGTCCTCGAGATCGACAACGAATACAAGGTGCCGCCGGCCATGGAAGCGCATGAGCGCTTCAAGAAGGAAGGCGCCGTCCTGGAAGGCCTCTATGGCACGCCGCAGACCGCGGCGCTGAACAAGAAGTTGGAAGAGGACAAGATCCTTGGCACCTCGCCCGGGTTCGGCACCGCGTCGGCCGCCGACGGCAAGCGTTACCCCTACACCTTCCCGATCGCGGCCAGCTACTGGTCGCAGGGCGGAGCGGCGGTGGCGTTCGCCAAGGAGAAGCTGGGCGACCTCAAGGGCAAGAAGATCGCCTATCTTTTCTACGATAATCCGGCAGGCAAGGAGCCGCTGCCGATCCTGGAAGACCTCGCAAAGACCGAGGGCTTCGAGCTGCGCACCTTCGCCGTGCCGGCGCCCGGCCTCGAGATGGGCGCGCAGATCCTCGACATCACCGGCCGCTACAAGCCGGACTTCATCATCACTCACTTGTTCGGGCGCGCGCCGTCGGTCTCGATCAAGGAGCTGAAAGGCAAGGGCTTCCCGCTCAGTAAGGTGGTCGCCTTCGTCTGGGGCAGCGCCGAATCCGACATTATCGCGGCGGGCGGCATGGGCGTGGCCGAAGGCTACAGCACCATGCAGTTCGCCGGCGTCGGCAAGGACTTCCCGGTGCTCAAGGAAATCGAGGCCATGTACAAGGCGCAGGGCAAGCCCGCGCCGAAGGAAATGGACTCGACCGTCTACTACAACCGCGGTGTCCTGGTCGCGGCGCTGCATGTCGAGGCGGTGCGCAACGCCATCAAGGCCAAGGGCGGCGCCGCTCCGACATCGGAGGACGTCAAAAAGGGCATGGAGGCGATCAAGGGCTTCACCCTGGGCGGCTTCGTGCCACCGCTGGAGCTGACGCCGGCCGACCACGAGGGCGGCGGCTGGGTGCAGATCTGGACGGTCAAGGGCGGCAAGCTCGTCAAGGTGAAGGACTGGTTCCAGGGCAACCGCTCGACGATCCAGAAGCACCTTGCGGCCGACGCCGCGAAGTCCTGAACGCGTGAACGGGCGGGCGGCGAGCGATCGCCGCCCGATTTCCCATGCTGGCGATCAACAATATCGAAGTGGTCTACGACCGCGTCATCCTCGTCCTGAAGGGTGTGTCGATCGGCGTCGGCGAGGGCTCGATCACAACCCTGCTGGGCGCCAACGGCGCCGGCAAGACGACGACGCTCAAGGCCATTTCCGGCGTGCTGAACAGCGAGCGCGGCGAGGTCACCAAGGGCACGATCCAGCTCGGCGAGCGGCGCATCGACGGCATGCGCGCCCACGACGTTACGCGGTTGGGCCTTGTCCAGGTGTTCGAGGGGCGGCGCGTATTCGAGAACCTGACCACCGAGGAGAACCTGATCGCCGGCGGTCACGTCCACAAGGACGGCGGCGCGGTAAAGCACGGCATCGAGCTGGTCTATTCGTATTTCCCCAAGCTCAAGGAGCGACGTCACCAGCAGTCGGGCTACCTGTCGGGCGGCGAGCAGCAGATGCTGGCAATCGGCCGGGCGCTGATGAGCCAGCCCAAGGTCGTGCTGCTCGACGAGCCGTCGCTTGGCCTCGCCCCCATGCTGGTCGAGGAGATTTTCGGCATCGTCGGTCGGCTGGTGAAGCAGGAGAAGCTGTCGGTCCTGCTGGTCGAGCAGAACGCCGCCATGGCGCTGGCCGTCGCCGATCACGGCTATGTCATGGAGAACGGTCGCATCGTGCTGGAAGGGCCGGCCGACAAACTGCGCGACAATTCCGACATCAAGGAGTTCTATCTCGGCCTCAACGAGGGCGGCGCGCGCAAATCCTACCGTGACACCAAGCATTACAAGAGGCGCAAACGCTGGCTGTCGTAAGTCTTCCGGACCGCGAGCGTCCCGCTCGCTCGTGATTCATGAGCGAGCGGGACGCTCGCGGTCCAAAAGAGCATGAAAAGACGCTAAGCTGTGCCAATGCTTTGGCGTTCCTTGCTCGCTTTTCCCCTCCTGGCCGCCGCCCTGCCTGCGATGGCGCAGACGAAGCTCGCCCAGCAATGCGCGGCGTTTGGCGAGGCCCAATATCGCAAGCTCAGCCCCTCCGTCGATCGTGTGACGGCGCTGGACTTTCCGCCGCCGGCGCTCGAGCGCGTCGACGCCAAGGTAGGGTCGCAGGCCATCGCGGCCGCGCTGACCTTGCGCGGACGGTTGACCTATCGCACCGGCTCGCCCTTCGAGACGCAGTTCGTGTGCTTGCTCGACGCGGCGCAACGACCGCTTTTCTTCTATGCCTTGCCGACGCTGGCGACACGCAGTGCACCCACGCCGGTGACGCGAGGCGCTGCGCTGGCCCCCGTGCCGTCGCTCCAGCCACCCACTGAAGCGCCGACCATGGCGCTTGGCCCACAAGCAGCCTTGCCGACGCCGGAGCCGGCGCGCCCGGCACTGCCGGCGAGCGCCGTGCGGCTGCGCGGCCTGGCGCGCGACCTCGGCGGCCGCTTGCAGTTCCTGCCCTGCGATGGCGCGCCGCTTCCCCTGGAGGACCGCACGCCGGATCAGGAGCTGACGCAGGCGCTGCGCGGCCTGACGGCTGGCCAGAACGGCCGTCCGATGTTCGTCGAGATCTACGGCGGGCGCGAGACCGGGCCGGGCTCCGGCATCAGCGCGCTGGCATTACGCCGGGCGGCGGTCGAGACGGCGGGCTGTCGGGAACGGTTCGACCAGCGTGAGTGGCTGGCCAACGGCGGCGGCGGCAACGAGCCGTCGTGGCATCTCGAAGTCACGTCGCGGGACATCATGCTGAGCATCGCCGGTGGACAGCCGGCGCAGCGTATTGCCCATGGCGGGCCGCAGAAGCTGGACAGCGCGGTGACCTATTCGGCGGCGGACAACCCGGATTTCACCGTCATGATCGACGAGCGGCGCTGCGTCGATCCCCAGTCGGGCTCGTTGTTCGCCTACACTGTCGAGGTGAGAAGCGAGGGCAAGGCATTCATCGGCTGCGCGGTGCACAATCCGGCCATGCCGGCGCCGTGATCGGGTGACAGGAGGGCTTATGGACGACATCGAGCTGCTGCGGGAACTGATCGGTTCGGCCAAGCGCATCGTCGCCTTCACCGGCGCGGGCATCTCGACCGAGTCGGGAATTCCCGACTTTCGCTCGCCGGGCGGCATCTGGACCCGCTACAAGCCGATCTACTTCGACGACTTCATGGCATCGGACGAAATGCGGCGCGAGTCGTGGCGGCGCAAGTTCGCGACCGACGAGACCATGCTCAAGGCCGAACCCAATGCCGGCCACCGCGCCCTCGCCAAGCTGGTCGAACAGGGGCGCATGAGTGCCATCATCACCCAGAATGTCGACGGCCTGCACCAGCGCTCGGGCGTGCCCGATTCCAAGGTCATCGAGCTGCATGGCAACGCCACCTATGCAAGCTGCCTGGACTGTGGCCATCGCCACGAACTGGAGCCGATCCGGAAGGCGTTCCTGGGCAACGGCAAGCTGCCGCTCTGCGCGAAATGCGACGGCATCGTGAAGACCGCCACCATCTCGTTCGGCCAGGCGATGCCGGAGATCCCGATGGCGCGCGCCCGGGACGAGACCATGTCCTGCGACCTCTTCATCGTGCTGGGCAGCTCGCTGGTGGTCTACCCGGCGGCGGGCTTTCCGCAGATCGCCAAGCGCAAGGGCGCCAAGCTCGTCATCCTCAATCGCGATCCGACCGATCAGGACGACAATGCCGACGTGGTGATCCATGCCGAGATCGGGCCGACCATGAGCAGGGCTATTGGCGTCAACTGACCGGCCTTCGTTGCGACCGCGGGAGGGACGGAGTTTAATCCCGGCGGTCAGGGAGGGTGACGATGAGGATAAATCGCAGGCGCGCGCTGCTGGGCGGCCTCGCCTCGTCGTTCGGCGCGACGCTCAGCGGCCTGCCGGCGACGGCGCAGGACATCACGTTCTTCCGCATCGGGACCGGCGGCACGGCCGGCACCTACTTTCCGATCGGCGGCCTGATCGCCAACGCCATCTCGAACCCGCCGGGCTCAAGGACCTGCACCGACGGCGGCTCGTGCGGCGTGCCCGGCCTGGTCGCCACGGCGGTGGCGTCCAACGGCTCGGTCGCCAACGTCGCCGGCATCGCCACGGGCAGCATGCAATCGGGCTTTGTCCAGTCGGACGTGGCCTATTGGGCCTTGAACGGCATCGGCATCTACGAGGGCCGGCCGAAGGTCGACGTGCTGCGCGCCATCGCCAACCTCTATCCCGAGAGCTTCCACCTGGTGGTGCGCAAGGGCGGCGGCATCAAGTCGATCAGGGACCTCAAGGGCAAGCGCATGTCGCTCGACGAGCCGGGTTCGGGCACGCTGGTCGATGCGCGCCTCATCCTCGCCGCTTACGGCATGACGGAAAAGGACATCCTGGCCGAGTACCTGAAGCCGCAGCAATCGGCCGACAAGTTCAAGGACGGCGCGCTCGATGCGTTTTTCAGTGTTGCCGGCTGGCCCGAGGGCGCGATCGCCGAACTCGCGGCGACGACCGGCATCGACCTCGTGCCGATCGACGGGCCGGAAATCGAGAACCTGATCAAGCGGTACAGCTTCTTCAGCAGCGAGGAAATTCCCGACGGCGCCTACAAGAACGTCGCCGGCGTGAAGACGGTCAGCGTCAACGCGATCTGGGCGACCACCAGCAAGCAGCCCGATGCCCTGATCTACGGCATCACCGCCGCGCTGTGGAACGCCAACACGCGCAAGCTCCTCGAT
>JABCYT010000235.1 GCA_013290035.1 Alphaproteobacteria bacterium | reverse complement strand
CCAGGTGGCGCTGCTGGCGGCCGCCCACAAGCCGCCGATCAAGGCCGTGGCCTCGTTCTTCGCCGCGACCGATCTGGCGCGCTGGCGCGAGGCCAACCCGTTCGTGCGCGACTATCTCGACGATCTCTGCGGGCCGGAGGGGCTGCCGGTGCGCTCGCCGATCCTGCGGGTGGCGCAAATCGACGTGCCGGTGCTGCTGATCCATGGCGAGCGCGACGAGAACGTGCCGGTCGGCCAGACGCTCGCCATGGCGGAAGCGCTCAAGGGTCACGGCAAGGACGTCGAAACCTTCATCGTGCAGGGCGGTACGCATTTCTTCACCGAGCAGCAGAACGCGCTGGCCCGGCGTAAGCTGTTCGACTTCCTGCGTCGCCATCTCAGTCGGAGCTAGTCGTTCATGCGCGTGTCCGAAGCCGTCAACTCCCGTCACTCGATGCGGGTCTTCAAGCCGGATCCGGTGCCGCGCCCCGACATCGAATGGATCATCAGCACCGCGAGCCGCGCCGCATCGAACGGCAACCTGCAGCCGTGGAAGCTCTACATCACCCAGGGCAAGGCGCGGCAGCGCCTGTCGGCGGCGATCTTGCGGGCAATGGACGACGGTGATGCCGGGCCGGGCGGCGAATACGACGTCTATCCCAAGGAGTTCACGCCGGTCTACGACGCGCGTCGCAAGCTGGTCGGCAAGCAGCTCTACACCCTGCTCGGCGTGCCGCGCGGCGATGCCGCCGGCATGCTGAAGCAGTTCCGCAAGAACTACGACTTCTTCGACGCGCCGGTCGGCATGATCCTGTGCGTCGAGCGCCGCATGGGCGGCGGCCAGTGGATCGACTGCGGCATCTTCCTCGACCAGCTCATGCTGCTGGCGCGCGAGAAGGGCCTGCATACCTGCCCGCAGGCGGCCTTCAGCCGCTTCCAGCACGTCGTGCGCCGCGAGCTCGGCATCCCCGACGACCAGGTCGTGATCTGCGGCCTGGCGCTGGGTCAGGCCGATCCCGACGCGGTGCCCAACAACCTGATCACCGAACGCGCGCCGCTGCAGGACTTCACGACCTGGTACGATGAATAACGGTTGGCTGCGAAGCCCAACCCAAAGTCGAATTGCCGAGCGCGGCACCGGCGGGCTAAAACCGCAGCAATTCGCGGCGAAAAGCATGCGGGAGGAAGTCCATGGCCGATGAACTGATCGACGTCAGCCCCGACTGGGCCAAGCGCGCCTATGTCGATGAAGCCAAGTACAAGGCGATGTACGAGGCCTCGACCCACGACCCCGCAAAGTTCTGGGGCGAGCACGGCAAGCGCATCGACTGGATCAAGCCTTATAGTCCGGGCGCCGTGCGCGACGTCGACTACACCGGCAACGTCCACGTCCGCTGGTACCACGACGGCGTGCTGAACGTGTCGGCCAACTGCGTCGACCGGCATCTCGCCAGACGCGCCGACCAGACGGCGATCATCTGGGAAGGCGACGATCCGGCCAAGTCGAAGAAGATCACCTACCGCGAGCTGCACGGCGAAGTCTGCCGCATGGCGAACGCGCTCAAGGAGCTCGGCGTCAAGAAGGGCGATCGCGTCACCATCTACCTGCCGATGATCCCCGAGGCGGCCTATGCCATGCTAGCTTGCGCGCGCATCGGCGCCATCCATTCCATCGTGTTCGGCGGCTTCTCGCCCGACAGCCTGGCCAACCGCATCGCCGATTGCGACAGCAACATCCTGATCACCGCCGACGAGGGCCTGCGCGGCGGCAAGCCGGTGCCGCTCAAGGCCAATGCCGACGAGGCGCTGACCCACTGTCCGGGCGTCAAGAAGGTGCTGGTCATCCGCCATACCGGCGGCAAGGTGGGCTGGGAAGCCGGCCGCGACGTGTGGTGGCACGAGATCGCGGCCAAGGTGCCGGCCGACTGCCCGCCCGAGCCGATGGGCGCGGAGGATCCGCTGTTCATCCTCTACACCTCCGGCTCGACCGGCAAACCAAAAGGTGTGTTGCACACATCAGGCGGCTACCTCGTGTTCGCCTCGATGACGCACCAATACGTCTGCGACTACCACGATGGCGACGTCTACTGGTGCACCGCCGACGTGGGCTGGGTGACCGGCCACAGCTACATCGTCTATGGCCCACTCGCCAATGGCGCCACCACCCTGATGTTCGAGGGCGTGCCCAACTATCCCGATTCGAGCCGCTTCTGGCAGGTGATCGACAAGCACCAGGTCAACATCTTCTACACCGCGCCCACCGCCATCCGCGCCCTGATGCGCGAGGGCGAAGCGCCGGTGAAGAAAGCCACGCGCAAGAGTCTCAGGCTGCTGGGCTCGGTCGGCGAGCCGATCAATCCCGAGGCGTGGCTGTGGTACTACCGCGTGGTGGGCGACGGCCGCTGCCCGATCGTCGACACCTGGTGGCAGACCGAGACCGGCGGCATCCTGATCACGCCGTTGCCCGGCGCCACCAAGCTGAAGCCCGGCTCGGCCACCAAGCCGTTCTTCGGCGTGCAGCCCGTCATGGTCGATGCCGACGGCAAGGAGCTGCACGGCCCGGCCACCGGCAATCTCTGCCTGATCAGCTCGTGGCCCGGCCAGATGCGCACGGTCTACGGCGACCACCAGCGCTTCATCGACACCTACTTCAAGACCTACCCGGGCAAGTACTTCACCGGCGATGGCGCGCGGCGCGACGAGGACGGCTACTACTGGATCACCGGCCGGGTCGATGACGTGATCAACGTCTCGGGCCATCGCATCGGCACCGCCGAGGTCGAAAGCGCCCTGGTCGCCAACCTGAAGGTGGCCGAGGCCGCCGTCGTCGGCTTCCCGCACGACATCAAGGGCCAGGGCATCTACGCCTATGTGACGCTCAAGGCCGGCCAGCAATCGTCCGATGCCCTGCGCAAGGAACTGGTCGCCTGGGTGCGCAAGGAGATCGGCCCGATCGCCACGCCCGACGTCATCCAGTGGGCGCCCGGCCTGCCCAAGACCCGCTCCGGCAAGATCATGCGCCGCATCCTGCGCAAGATCGCCGAGAACGATTTCGGCAATCTCGGCGATACCTCGACCCTGGCCGATCCCGCCGTGGTCGACGATCTGGTCAAGAACCGCGCGAAGTAGAAGCAAGGAGCCCGATGGCCAACCCGACGATTCAGCAACTCGCAGCAGACCTGGCCGCCGGCCGCACCACCTCGCGCAAGCTCACCGACGAAGCGCTCGCCCGTATCGAGGACGCCAATGGCGAGGGCAAACGCGCCTTCATCAAGGTCTATGAGACGCAGGCGCTGGCCGCCGCCAAGGCAAGTGACTCTCTGCGCAAGGCGGGGATCGTGGCCTCGCCCCTCGCCGGCATCCCGGTCTCGATCAAGAACCTCTGCAATGTCGCGGGCGAGACGACGCTTGCCGGCTCCAAGGCGCTGGGCGACGCACCGCCTGCCAAGTCCGACGCACCCGTGGTGGCGCGCCTGCGCGCGGCGGGCGCGGTGATCGTCGGCAGCACCAACATGAGCGAGTTCGCCTTCTCCGGCGTGGGCTTCAACCCGCACTACGGCACGCCGGGCAATCCGGCCGACCGCAAGCGCGTGCCGGGCGGCTCCTCCTCGGGTGCCGCGGTGTCGGTCGCCGACCGCATGGCCGTGGCGGCGCTCGGCACCGATACCGGCGGCTCAGTACGCATTCCCGCCGCCGTGTGCGGCATCGTGGGCTTCAAGCCGACGGCGCGGCGCGTGCCGATCGACGGCGTGGTGCCACTCTCGACCTCGCTCGATTCGATCGGCCCGCTCGCCAATTCCGTCGAGTGCTGCGCCATCGTCGACGCGGTGTTCGCCGGCGAGCCGATCGCGGTGCCCGAGGCCGCGCCCCTCGCCGGGCTGCGCTTCGCCGTTCCCCGGCATTTCGTGATGGACGATCTCCATCCCATCGTCGCCAAGGCCTTCGAGCGGGCGCTCAAGGCGCTGGCAGCCAAGGGCGTGACGGTCGAGGAGATCGACCTGCCGCAACTCGACAAGTTGCCCGCCATCAACGCCAAGGGCGGCTTCGCCGCTGCCGAAGCCTATGCCTGGCACAAGGATCTGATCGCCCGCCGCGGCGGCGACTACGACCCGCTGGTAGCGCCGCGCATCCGCCGCGGCGCCGAGATGAGCGCGGCCGACTACATCGAGCTTTTGGCCAAACGGGCCGACCTGCAGAAGCGCGTGGCCGCGGTCACGGCCAATTACGATGCGGTCGCGATGCCGACCTGCGCCATCGTGGCGCCGACGCTCGACGAAGTCGCGACGCCCGAGGGCTTCACCCGGAAGAACATGCTGCTGCTGCGCAACACCGCCGTCGGCAATTTTTTGGACCGCTGCAGCATCAGCGTTCCTTGCCATGCTGCGGGCGAGCTGCCGGTAGGCTTCATGCTGATGGACGAGGCAATGTCCGACAAACGCCTGCTGGCGATGGCGCGGAGCGTGGCGCCGGTGGTCAAGCCTCACTGACGTCATCCCGAGCGGAGCCGCCAACGGCGGCGTAGTCGAGGGACCCTTTCTTGTCAGCAGGACAACAGAACAGGTCCCTCCACTTCGCCTCGCTACGCTCGGCTCCGGTCGGGATGACGGTGGTCGTCTACTGATACCGCGGGTCGTCCGGCCGACGCATGCGCCAGACATTGTCGGTCGTGGTGTATTCGCTGTAGCCCAGCCGCGCGACCGGCTTGAAAGCCAGCGTATCGATGCGGCCGTCCTTGATGATGCCGTCGTCGATATGCACGCCCACGACCTGGCCGAACACGACCGAGCCGCGCTTGGCTTCGTGACCCTTCTCGACCGGCAGCTCGATGGTGCGCCAGTACCTGCATTCCAGCGCCACCGGCGATTCCTTCACCCTCGGCGGCTTCACCAGGGAGCACGGCGTGGCCGTGAGCCCCGCCAGTTTCAGCTCATCGACGCCGAACTCGACCATCGCGGTGGTGACGTTCATCTGCTCCTTGAGGCTCTCGCTCACCATGTTGACCACGAACTCGCCGGTCGATTCGGCGTTCATGCGGCTGTGCTTGGTCGGCGTGTCGCCATAGGTGCCGGTGATGGCGAAATAGACCATGGGCGGGTATTCGCTGACGCCGTTGTAGAAGCTGTAGGGCGCCAGGTTCACGCGGCCCTGCTTGTCGACCGTCGAGATCCAGCCGATCGGCCGCGGCACGATCAGCGACTTCAGCGGATCCTGCGCGAGCCCGTGGTCACGCTTGACGGCATCGTAGAACATGGTCTCCTCCGTCTCAGCCGAAGTGGCGGCTCGCCTCGGCGTGGGCCGCGTCGAAGGCGGCCTCCAGCATGGGGTTGAGCCCGCGGCACGAGCGCACGACCGCTTCGGCCCACACGACATAGTCGCGCAGGCGCGCCTGAGTCCATCCCACCGGCGGGCTTTGCATCAGGCCGCGCAGGTTGGAAGTCTTGTCGGCAAGCTTCAGCAGTTTCGCGCGCCGCGATTTGTCCGGCGTCTTGGCGATCTGGAGGCGCTTGCGCTCTTCCCTGGGCAGCGACTTGTCGTCCGTCACCTCGGCCACGAGGGCCGCAACCTCGGGACCGAAGCGTTGTTCCAGATCCTCGTAAGTGGCGTCGGTGTCTTCGAGCGTATCGTGCAGCAGCCCGCCCATCAGCAGCACGACGTCCTCGCCCGCCGTCGCCTCGGCCAGCAGGGCCGCGACCTCGATCAGGTGGTTGACATAGGGCTCCGCCCGCTCGCCCTTGCGCCGCTGCGCGATGTGCTGGCGGGCAGCATAGTCGGCGGCGTGCGCCAGTTTGACCAGGTCGGTGCTCATCAACTCCTGTTGTGCGACCAGCCGTCCGGCTTGTCGAGCCGGCCGGCCCGGCCCATGTTCGGGCCATGTCACGCACCATGAAGGCGCTGCTCGGGGTCTGGATCCTGGCTCTCGCCGCCGCCGCCGGGTGGATCGGCTGGGACGCCTGGCAGGGCGACCGGCCGGCCATTGGCGGTTCGTTCGCCCTCACCGACCAGGACGGCCGCACCGTCACCAGCGACAGCCTCAAGGGCAAGCCGACGCTGATCTATTTCGGCTTCACCTATTGCCCCGACGTCTGCCCGACCTCGCTTCTCCTGAT
>JABCYT010000234.1 GCA_013290035.1 Alphaproteobacteria bacterium | reverse complement strand
GCAGCCCATCATCCGCAACACCGGACCCTCGCTCAGCCCGTTCAACGCCTGGGTGCTGGTCAAGGGCATGGAGACGCTGGGCCTGCGCATCGATCGCCACTGCGCCAATGCCGCGCGGGTGGCCGACGCGCTGGCCGGCCATCCCGCCCTCTCGCGCGTGCTCTATCCCGGCCGCAGCGACCACCCGCAGCACAAGCTGGCGATGAAACAGATGTCGGGAGCGGGCGGCGTCGTCACCTTCGACCTCAAGGCCGGCAAGTGGGCGGCGTTCGAGACGCTGAACCGGCTCAGGCTGATCGACATCTCCAACAACCTGGGCGATGCCAAGAGCCTGGTCACGCATCCCGCCACGACGACGCACATGCGCATCGGCGCCGAGGAGCGCGCCAAGCTCGGCATCAACGACGGCACCGTGCGCATCTCGGTCGGCCTCGAGGATGTCGAGGACGTCATCGCCGATCTGGTGCAGGCGCTGGGTGGCTAGAAACGCGGTGGCCAGGCGAGGCGGTTGACGCGGCGATGTCGCTGGCAAAGACCCTGTGGGACGCCAATACCGATCTGGCCCAGCGCGTCCTTGCCCACCGCTTCGTGCGCGGGCTGGGTGACGGCTCGCTCGCGATCGACAGCTTCAAGGGCTACGTGGCGCAGGATGCCTATTTCCTCGAAGCCTTCGCGCGCTCCTACGCCTTTTGTCTCGCCTACAGCACGACGCGCGAGGACATCCAGAGCTTTGCCGACCTGATCGGCGGCGTGCGCGAGGAGCTCGGGCTGCACGAGAGCTACGCCCAGCGCTGGCAGGTCGAGCTGGGCGGCGCGTCGCCCATCGCAGCGACCACCGCCTATACCGGCTTCCTGCTCGAGACCGCCGAGCTCGGCGATCTCGGCGCGACGATCGCCGCCATGACGCCCTGCATGCGGCTCTACGCTTTCCTCGGCCGCTCGCTCGCCGAGCGCGAGGTGGCGCCGCTCTACGACGAGTGGATCAGGACCTACGCCGATCCCAATTTCGAGGCCCTGGCGGTGCGGCTTGAGGCGCTGCTCGACCGCCACGCCACGGACAGCGCGCCGGTGCGCGCCAATTATCGCCGCGCCATGGAGCTCGAATACGGCTTCTTCGACGCCAACGTCTAAAGGCTTTTCCTCTCATCCTGAGCGCAGCGAAGGATCTCATGCCCGTGGCAAGCGGCGATGAGGTTCTTCGCTTCGCTCAGGACGACAGAAGGGCGGAGCCGACAGTCAGAGCGCCGCCAGTTTTTCCATCGAGCGGTCGAGGGCGCCGTGCAGGTCGGCGGTGAGCCGGGCGCCCATCGCCGCCCGCACTTCCTGTTCGGCGGCGCCCCACAGCGGCAGGGCCCGCTTGAACAAGGCGCGGCCGTCCGGCGTCGCCACCAGCTCATGCCGGCGTTTGTCGCCCGACGTGGCGCGTTCGACCAGACCGCCTTGCAGCAGCGGACGCAGGTTGCGTGTGAGCGTCGTCCGATCGGTCGCCAGGCGATCGGACAATCGGCCGATCGAGATCGGCCCTTCGGCGGCGACGAAGCCCAGCAGGGAGAATTGCGAGATCCTAAGCCCGGTCGGCGCCAGATGCCGGCTGTAGATCTGCGTCACCCTCCGGGCGGCGCCGCGGATGCGAAAGCACGTGCATTCGGCAGGCGAGAGGCGAAGCGGGGGCGCAGGCGACATGACAGGGAGATTACCGCCCGCGCTTGCGCCGGCAAAGGCTCAATGTGTATATGCACGTAAATATCCGATGGAGACGACGATGGCCGCCGCGGCGGGTTTTGGCGTGGTGCCGCTGGACCAGGTGCGCACCATGGACGGGCTGACCCTGATCAAGGGCCTGATGGAGGGCCGTTTTCCGGCGCCGCCGATCTCCGAGGTGCTGGGCTTCGACATTGCGGAAGTGGAATTCGGCCGGGTGGTGTTCACCTACACGCCGGTGTTCGGTCATTACAACCCGCTCGGCACCGTCCATGGCGGCATCGCCGCCACCCTGCTCGATTCGGTGATGGGCTGTTGCATCCACACCACGCTCGAGGCCGGCGCCGGCTTCACGACGCTCGAGATCAAGGTGAACTATGTGCGCACCATGACCGACATGACCGGTCCGGTCAGGGTCGAAGGCAAGGTGATCAACGTCGGATCGCGCATCGCCACGTCGGAGGGCAAACTCTACGACGGCGCCGGCAAGCTGCTCGCGCACGGCACCACGACCTGCCTGATCTTCCCGCTGTAGCCGTCATCCCGAGCCCTCCGCTCCGCGCTTCGCGCTCCGGTCGGGATGACGGATAATGCGCGGCATGCTGCAGGCCGGTGCGGAACAGAGGATCCTGCGACTGTCGATCGGCGTGACGGTCGTCGTCTCGCTGTTCGGCGTCGTGTTCGGCCTGCTGTCGGGCTCGCTGTCGATCGTGTTCGACGGCGTGTTTGCCGCCATCGATGCGGCGATGTCGGGCCTGGCGCTGTTCGTCTCGCAGCTGGTCAGCCGGGAGAACGACAACCGGCGCTTCCAGTTCGGCTACTGGCACATCGAGCCCATGGTGCTGGCCTTCAACGGCGGCACGCTGATGCTGCTCTGCTTCTACGCCTTCCTGAACGCGGTCGACAGTTTCCTGGCGGGCGGCCGTCAGCTCGATTTCGATTGGGCGATTGCCTATGCGATCACGGTCTGCGTCGTCTGCTTCGGCATGGGCTACTACGAGTTCCGGGCCAACCGCAAGATCGGCTCGGATTTCGTCCGGCTCGACGCGCAGAGTTGGCTGATGTCTGCGGCGATCACCTCCGCGCTGCTGGTCGCCTTCGCCATCGCCTGGTCGCTGAAAGGCACGCGCTACGGCGACCTCACGCCCTACGCCGATCCCGTCGTCCTGGCGCTGCTGACGCTTTGCCTGGTGTTCGTGCCGATTCGCACCGTGCGCAAGGCGCTGCAGGAAATCCTGCTGATCACCCCGCCGGAGCTCGACGCGCATGTCCGCAGCGTCATGGATGCCGTCGTCGCCCGCCATGGCTTCAAGACCTACACGAGCTACGTCGCCAAGGTCGGACGCGCCCAGTTCATCGAGATCCACATCGCGGTTCCGGCCAATATGCGGCTCGACAATGTGGCTACCGTCGACGCAATCCGTCGCGAGATCGCCGAGGCGATCGGCGGCGAGGGCCCGCAGCGCTGGCTCACCATCGACTTCACCGCCGACCCGCGATGGCTCTAGATGGAGGCGGTCGCTCCTCGGCATGAGGCTGATTTGCCGATCGAATGTCCGCTCTGGACCGATTTGACCTTTTCGGCGGAAGATCCCATGTCAGAGGCCCAGGGACACCTCGCACGATGTATACAGCCACAACCCGTGCCATTCAGGTCACCGTCAGGCCGCAATATCTGCCTGACCAGTCCGATCCGGCCAAATCCCAGTTCGTCTGGGCCTATCAGGTCCGCATCGAGAACAAGGGCGATATCGCGGTGCAGTTGCGCAGCCGTCATTGGAAGATCACCGATGCGCTCGACCGCCGGCAGGAGGTCAAGGGACCCGGCGTGGTCGGCAAGACGCCGATGCTGCGCCCCGGCGAGATGTTCGAGTACACTTCCGGCACGTCGCTCTCCACGCCCTGGGGCTTCATGGGCGGCGCGTACCAGATGGTGACTGAGTCCGGCGAGACCTTCGATATCGAGATTCCGACCTTTTCACTCGACACACCCGCCGCCGAGCGCCGGCTCAACTGAGGGGAACGACATGAACAGGATGCTGAAGAAGGGCGAGATGGTCTCGCTCGCCGCCGGCCCGCTGCGCCCCTCGCGCGAGGAAGCCGAAGAGGCGGTCCGCACGCTGCTGCGCTGGGCGGGCGACGATCCCGAGCGCGAGGGTCTCGCCGGCACGCCAGATCGCGTCGTGCGCTCCTACGAGGAATACTTCGCCGGCTACGATCAGGATCCGCGCGACATGCTGCAGCGGACCTTCGAAGAGGTCGAGGGCTACGACGAGGTCGTGGCGCTGCGCGACATCAGGCTCGAATCGCATTGCGAGCACCACATGGTGCCGATCATCGGCAAGGTTCATGTCGGCTACCTGCCCGACAAGCGCGTCGTCGGCATCAGCAAGCTCGCGCGCGTGGTCGACGCCTACGCCCATCGCCTGCAGATCCAGGAGAAGCTCACGGCGCAGATCGCCAACACGCTGCAGGAGGTGCTGCAGCCGCGCGGTGTCGCCGTCGTCATCGAGGCGGCGCACCAGTGCATGACCACGCGCGGCGTGCACAAGTCCGATGTCACCATGGTGACCAGCCGCATGCTGGGCGCCTTTCGCGACAACGGCGAGACGCGCCGGGAATTCCTGACCATGATCGGTCGGACGTCCATCTAAGAACCAGGGCATCTGAGCAGAACAAAGGATATCATGGCTGGAGAGATCGTCGGTTCCGTCGAAATGCTGCGCCGTCTCGTGGCGTTCGACACCACTTCGCGCAATTCCAATCTGGCGTTGATCGAGTACGTTCAAGGTTATCTCAAGGGGCACGGCATCGACTCGAAGCTGGTGCCGAGCGAGGACGGCAGCAAGGCCAACCTGTTCGCGACCGTCGGACCCAACGTCAAGGACGGCGTGGTGCTGAGCGGCCATACCGACGTCGTGCCGGTCGACGGCCAGCCGTGGGACAGCGATCCGTGGACCTTGACGCTCAAGGACGGCAAGTATCACGGCCGCGGCACCTGCGACATGAAGGCGTTCTACGCCATCGGTCTGGCGATGCTGCCCGAGTTCAAGAAGGCGCCGCTCAAGCGGCCGATCCATTTCGCGCTGTCCTACGACGAGGAGGTCGGCTGCATCGGCGCCCATGCGCTGGCCGCCCGCATGGCGAGCGAGGTGCCGCGCCCGCGCGCCATCATCATCGGCGAGCCGACCATGATGACGGTGGTCCATGCCCACAAGGGCGCCCAGATCTACATCACCAAGTTCACGGGCTTCGAGGCGCACTCCTCGATGACCCATCTCGGTGTCAGCGCCATCCATTTCGCCGGCGAGTTCATCCACTACCTCAACCAGGTGCAGGACGAGCTCGAGGCCAAGGCGCCCAAGGACAGCGAGTTCATGCCGGCGGCCGCCACCTTCAATGTCGGCACCATCATGGGCGGCACGGCCGGCAACATCCTGGCGCGCGAGTGCGAGGTGCTGTGGGGTTATCGCGAGCTGCCCGGCCAGCCGATCGATGCCATCGGCAAGCGCGCCATCGACTGGCTGGAAACCGAGCTGCTGCCCAGGATGAAGGCCAAGCACCCGGCGGCCGCGATCGGCACGGTGCTGCGCTCCTCGACCCCGGCCTTTTCGTCGGAGGGCAACGACGAAGCCAAGACTCTGGCGCGGTCCTGGTCGGGTTCGAACACGGTGGGCAGCGTGGTCTACGGCACCGAGGCCGGCATCTTCCGCAAGACGCTCGGCGTGCCGACCGTGGTGTGCGGGCCGGGCGACATCGCCCAGGCGCACCAGCCCAACGAATATCTCCTCGCCTCGCAGATCGACGCCTGCGAGGCCTTCATGCGGCGCATGGCGGAGTGGGCCTGCCGGGACTGAGTGCTGGGGGCGCGCGACTCCAGTCGCGCGTCTTTGTTGGATCCAAGGAAGATCGCGCCACTGGAGTGGCGCGCCCCCAGCCTATTTCAGGCGCACGTCCATCACGCGGATCAGGCCGTCGGGCATCGGCTTGAAATTCTCCAGCCGCGCGGTGTGAGCGATCAGGTATTGCGGATGGAAGAGATAGATCATCCATCCCTCGGTCAGGAATTTGGCGGTGATCTTCTCGTAGACCGCCTTGCGGGTCGCCAAGTCATTGGCGGCCCGGGCCTCGCGATGCCAGGCATCGATGTCCTTGTCGCAGTAGCGCCCCGTGTTCAGCGGCGAGCCGCAGGTCTGGTAGAGGACCGTATTGCCGTCAGGGTCGATGCGGCCACTCCAGTTGTTTTCGTAGAGCTGGAAATCGCCGTCCTCGGCCGCCTTGAGCGCCGTCGCCGCCTCGACCACGCGTATCTTGAGATCGAAACCGGCCTCGGCCGTCATCGACTGCAGGACCTCGGCGACGGCGCGGGTCTCGGGGTTGTTGCCGAT
>JABCYT010000233.1 GCA_013290035.1 Alphaproteobacteria bacterium | reverse complement strand
TCATACGGGGGAGGTGCCCCCGAAGGGGGCGGAGGGGGAAGGCCGAAGTCCGGGTGCGTGCCAGTTTCAGATCATGACTTTTCAAGATCATCTGTGGGGCTTTCCCCCTCCCGGCCCTGCGGGCCACCTCCCCCGTAAGACGGGGGAGGCAATGAGTGTGAGGTATCGAATGCTGTTGATGACGACGAGCGATCTGCCTCTGAAGCGGATCGCCCGCGGCAAGGTGCGCGACGTCTACGAGGTCGAGGGCGAGCGGCTCCTGCTGGTGGCGACCGACCGAGTGAGCGCCTACGACGTGGTGATGGCCGAGCCGATCCCCATGAAGGGCGCGGTGCTGACGCAGGTGAGCGCCTGGTGGTTCCGCCAGCTCGGCGACGCCGTGCGGCATCACATGATCTCGGCCGACGCCCGGGAGATCGCCGCCGAAGTGCCGGCCTTGAAGTCGCATCGCGATCAGCTCGCCGGGCGGGCCATGCTGTGCCGGCGCGGCACGGTCTTCCCGATCGAATGCGTGATCCGCGGCTACCTGTCGGGCTCGGCCTGGCGCGAATACGCCAAAGACGGCACGTTGGCCGGCGAGAAGCTGCCGGCCGGCCTGCAGGAAAGCGGCCGCCTCGACCCGCCGATCTTCAGCCCCGCGACCAAGGCCGAGAGCGGCCATGACGAGAACATCACGATAGGCCGCATGCGCGAGGTGCTGGGTGCCGAGGTGACGGCCGAGCTCGAGCGGCTCACGCGCCTCGTCTACACGCGCGGTCGCGACGTCGCGCTCAAGCAGGGCATCATCATCGCCGATACCAAGTTCGAGTTCGGCCGCACCCGGTCGGGCGAAATCCTGCTGATCGACGAAGTGATGACGCCGGACAGCTCGCGCTTCTGGCCGGCCGACGGATACGCACCCGGCAGGCCGCAGCCCAGCTTCGACAAGCAGCCGCTGCGCGACTGGCTCGACGTCGAGCGTCATGCCGGCCGCTGGAACGGCGATGCGCCGCCGCCCAAGCTGCCGCCCGATGTGGTCGAGGCCACCAGCACGCGCTATCGCGAGGCCTATCGCCGGCTGACCGGCGCCGAGCTTGCCGTGTCGTGAGCGACGCCGATGCCGGAAACTGGCGCGCGCTCAACCGCGCCAAGTGGGACGAGCGGGTCGCCGTCCATCTGAAGCCGACGGGCTACGATCTCGGGCCTTTGCGCGCCGGTCGCGGCCGGCTCAATCCCGTCGAGGAGGCCGAGATCGGCGAGGTGAAGGGGCTGCGGGTGCTGCATTTGCAGTGCCACTTCGGCGCCGACACGCTCAGCCTCGCGCAGCGCGGCGCCACGGCGGTCGGGCTCGATTTCTCGGGCGCGGCGATCGATGCGGCGCGCACCCTCGCGGGCGAGCTCGGCCTGTCCGACCGCGCGCGCTTCGTGCAGGCCGATCTCTACGATGCGCCGACCGTCCTTGCCGAGCCCGCCTCGTTCGACCTGGTCTACACGAGCTGGGGCGTCACCTGCTGGTTGCCCGATATCAGGCGCTGGGCCGAAATCGTCGCGCACTTCCTGAAACCCGGCGGACGGTTCTACTACGCCGATGCGCACCCGGCGGCCTATGTCTTCGATGACCTCGCCAAGGATAGCGACGGTAGGCCGGGCTATTTCGCGCCCTACTTCGAGCGCCGGCCGATCGTCATGGACGACCACAAGGACTACGCCGATCCGTCGGCGCATCTTGCGAACGCCACCAGCGTCGAATGGCTGCATCCGCTGTCCGATATCGTCGGCGGCCTGATCGACGCGGGCTTGGTCCTCGACTGGCTGCACGAGCATGCCCAGGTGCCGTGGCGCATGTTCGAGATGCTGGTGCAGAAGGACGACGGCGACTGGCACTGGCCGGACAAGCAATGGCTGCCGCTCGCGGTCTCCCTGCAGGCGCGCCGCCCGTCTTAACCGGGGGCGCCCCCCAACGAGCTCAGCCGCGTGCCGTGGTCCGGCGACGCGCGACGATCTGCTCGCGCAGCCACAGGAAGGCGACGGCCAGCGGCAGCCAGCCCAGCCAGCGCGCGGCCTGGAACAGGTATTCGCCGGTCTGCGCCGCCCGCAGGTAGCGCATTTCGATGTTCCAGATGCCGGCGGCGACCTCGAAGCCGAGCAGCCAGACCAGCAGGGCGGGCAGCAGCACGACCAGCGGTTTCCTGTCCTCGCTGAGGCGCGCGCTGTACCACGGCGCCAGCGCGATTGAGAAAGCCAGGATGGCGATCACCAGCTTGGCCGCCGTGTGATCGGCGAGCCAGGGCGCGAGCAGGGGTTCGCGCACGATCATCGAGTAGGCGGTCCAGGCCAGCACCGCGCCGCCCAGCAGGATGATCGAGGGAAAGCGATCGACCAGCCGGATGACGAGGTGGCTGCCCCACACGATGATCGGCACGCTGATCGCCAGCCCGAGCACGATCAGCAGGATGCTGCCGGCCGCCACGCCGCCGATGCCCAGCACGTTGTCGATGCCCATGATGGCATCGGCGACGACGATGGTCCGAAGTGCCACCGCAAACGATACGGCGGGCACGACCGCCGCCTGGCTGCCGGCCGCGTCGGGGTCGGGCGTCAGCAGCTTGCGGGCAATCCAGACCAGCGCGATGGCCCCGGCCAGCATGAAGCCCGGCAGGGCAAGGATGTAAACGACCAGGATGGCCATCAACGCCCGGACGGCGATGGCGACGAAGGTGCCCCAGAAGATGACCTTGCGCTGGGCCTGGCGGGGCAGGTTGCGGGCGGCCAGGCCGATGACGAGGGCATTGTCGCCCGCCAGCACCAGGTCGATCAGGACGATGGCGAGCAGGGCCGACAGCGAGGCAGCCGAGAGGAGTTGGGATTCCATATCGATCTCCGACGAAGAAAGAACTGAACGAGATGTCTTTCGTCGGAGCTAGATGGGCACCTTGGAGAGGGCGCGGCGCGAGGCCGAACGCAGGACCTTGCAGGCGCGGCTGCCGCCCAGCCGCAGGACGAAGACGGCGCCCGACAGCAGGCTGCCGGCGGTCACGAACTGCAGCAGGTTCCAGTGGCACAGCCCGAGCACGGAGAACTCGTCGCCGAAGTCGAACAGGCTGAACTCGGGCGGCACGGCCTGGCCGAACACCGCCGGATCGATGGCGTCGGCGAACGAGGCCAGGATCATGAAGATCACCACCCCGGCCACGAATAGCTCGCCGCTCGGAGACACCGTGTGGACGGCGTTGGCGGCGCGCGGCGAGCGATGGATCAGCAGCATCGCCAAGCTATGTCGCGCGTCGCGGCGCCGAGATCAAGCCCTACAGCGCGACCCGGCGCAGCCGCAGCGCATTGCCGATCACGCTGACCGAGCTCAGCGCCATCGCCGCCGCCGCCACGATCGGGCTGAGCAGCAGGCCGAAGAACGGGTAGAGCAGCCCCGCCGCCAGGGGAATGCCGGCGGTGTTGTAGAGGAAGGCGAAAAACAGGTTCTGGCGGATATTGCCCATCGTCGCCTGCGACAGGCGGCGGGCGCGGGCGATGCCCAAGAGGTCGCCCTTCACCAGGGTGACGCCGGCGCTCTCGATGGCGATGTCGGTGCCGGTGCCCATGGCGATGCCGACATCGGCGGCGGTGAGCGCCGGCGCATCATTGACGCCGTCGCCGGCCATGGCGACGACCCGACCCTCGCTCCTGAGGCGCTGCACGATGCGGGCTTTGTCTTCCGGCAGCACGTCGGCCTCGACCTCGTCGATGCCCAGCCGCTTGGCCACCGACGCCGCGGTGCGCTTGTTGTCGCCGGTCAGCATGACCAGCCGCAGGCCGGACTGCCGGAGCTGCTTCAGCGCCTCTTGCGTCGTCTCCTTGACCGGATCGCTGACGGCCAAAAGGCCTTCGGCGCGTCCGGCGACGGCCAGCAGCACCACGGTGGCGCCCGTTTCGCGCAACCGGTCGGCCTTGGCGTCGGCCGCGGCTGCATCCACGCCTTGCGCCGTCAGGAAGGCTGCCGTGCCCAGCAACAGGCGCTTGCCGTCGACCGTGCCGGCCACGCCCTTGCCGGAGGGCGCGTCGAAGCCGTCGACCGGCGCCGGCGCGAGCCCGCGCTGCCCGGCGGCCGCCAGGATCGCCGCGGCGATGGGATGCTGGCTGCCGCGCTCCAGGCTGGCCGCCAGCCGCAGGATCTCGGCATCGGCAAGGCCGCCCAGGCTCTCGATGCTGGTGACGGCCGGCCGGCCGACGGTGAGCGTGCCGGTCTTGTCGAACAAAAGCGTGTCGACCTTCTCCAGGCGCTCCAGCGCCTCGGCGTTGCGGATCAGGATCCCTGCCGCCGCGCCACGTCCGACCCCGACCATGATCGACATCGGCGTCGCCAGCCCCAGTGCGCAGGGGCAGGCGATGATCAGCACCGACACCGCCGCCAGCAGGGCATAGGCGAACGCCGGCGACGGTCCCCAGACCATCCAGGCGGCGAAGGCCAGCACGGCGACGGCGATCACCGCCGGCACGAACCAGCCCGACACCCTGTCGGCCAGGCGCTGGATCGGCGCGCGGCTGCGCTGTGCTTCCGACACCATCTTGACGATGCGCGCCAGCATGGTGTCCGAGCCGACCAGCTCGGCCTTCATGACGAAGGCGCCGGCCGTATTGACCGTGCCGCCGATCACGCGCGCGCCGGTCTCCTTGACGACCGGCAGGGGCTCGCCGGTGATGGTGGATTCATCGACCGTGCCCGAGCCTTCGACCACCGCGCCGTCGACCGGCACCTTCTCGCCCGGCCGCACGCGCAGCGCATCGCCCACCGCGATCTGGTCGATCGCCACTTCGGCGTCCTTGCCGTCGGCGCCGACCCGCATCGCCGTGCGCGGCGCCAGCCCGAGCAGCGCCTTGATGGCGCCGCCGGTGGCGTCGCGGGCGCGCAGTTCCAGCACCTGGCCCACCAGCACCAGCACGATGATGATCGACGCCGGCTCGAAATAGACCGGCATCGCGCCGTCGGCGCCGTGCAGCGCCGCCGGGAAGAGGCCGGGCGCCACCGTCGCCGCCACGCTGTAGAGCCAGGCGACGCCGGTGCCGAGCGAGATCAAGGTGAACATGTTGAGCGAGCGCCGCGCCACCGATTGCACGCCGCGCACGAAGAACGGCCAGCCGGCCCACAGCACGACCGGCGTCGCCAGCACCAGCAGCAGCCAGTCCTTCAGGCCATGCGGCAGCAGCGCATCGATGCCGAACAGATGCCCGCCCATGTCGATCGCCAGGATCGGCATGGCGAGCGCGGCGGCGATCCACAGGCGGCGCGTCATGTCCAGGAGCTCTTGGTTCGGACCGTCCTCGAGGCTGGCTTCCGCAGGTTCGAGCGCCATGCCGCAGATCGGGCAGCTGCCCGGCCCGACCTGGCGGATCTCCGGGTGCATGGGGCAGGTGTAGATGGTGCCCGGCTTGGCGGCCGGGGCCGCGACCACGGACGGTGCGTCGGGCTGCAGGTAGCGCAGCGGCTCGGCGGTGAACTTGTCGAGGCAGCGCGCGCTGCAGAAGTAGAAGGTGTGGCCGTCGTGCCGGGCGTTGTTGCGGGCGTCCGCAGTCTTGACGGTCATGCCGCACACGGGATCGATGGCCGTGTCGGCCTGGGGGGAGTGGGCATGATCCATGGCTTGCTATCTATACCATACGGGGGTATGGTTCAAGGATGGACGCAAGATTGAAAAAATCCCAGCTCGCGCGGCTCGGCCGCATCGAAGGCCAGGTGCGCGGCGTGGCGCGCATGATCGAGGAAGAACGTTACTGCATCGACGTGCTGACCCAGATCCGCGCCGTGCGCGCGGCCCTCGACAAGGTCGAGCAGGAGACCCTGAGCGACCACCTACAGCATTGCGTGGCGCACGCCTTCCACGCCGGCAGCGACGGCGACCGGCAGACCAAAATCGACGAGCTTCTGGAAGTGCTCGACAGCCGCCGCCGCTGACATGGTCCGCACGCGCCTCCTGGCCTGGGTGATCGCCGCGGTGGCGCTGCTGGCGCCGCCCGGCCTGACCTCCCTGGCGATGGCGCCGGCGGGCCACGCTGCCATGGTCGATTGTCCCGGCCATGCGCCGCCAACCGAGCCCTGCCCGGACCATGACACGGCCAAGCATGCGGCAGGGGCGT
>JABCYT010000232.1 GCA_013290035.1 Alphaproteobacteria bacterium | reverse complement strand
CGCATCGAGGCGGGCGGCCAGCCAGTCGGTGCTGACCAGCGCGTCGGGTCTTGCGTAGTCCATCTCTGTGTCCCTTAGGTCAGCGCGATGACGAAGCGCCGGTTCATCTTGCCCTTGTTCTCGATCTTGATGCACTCGACCCGGCCGATCTCGCCGGTGCGCGCTACATGCGTGCCGCCGCAGGCCTGCAGGTCGATACCCTCGATGGCCAACAGCCGCACGCGGCCGGCGCCCATCGGCGGGCGCACGCTCATGGTCTTGACCAATTCGGGCCGCGCTGCGAGTTCCTGGTCGGTGATCCATTGCGGCGTCACCGGCCGGTCGAGGGCGATCAGCTTGTTGATCTCCTCGGTCACCCACTCCTTGGTCGGAACCTCGCCTTCGAGATTGAAGTCGAGCCGGCTCTTGTCCGCCCCGACCTGGCCGCCGGTGACGTTGCCCTTGATCACCGCCGACATGACGTGGAGCGCGGTGTGCATGCGCATGTGCAGCAGCCGGCGGTCCCAGTCGAGAGTCGTGTGGAGCTTCGTGCCGATCGCGGGCCGGGGCGCATCGGGCGCCAGAACGTGCAGGACGTCTGCACCATCGGCCTTCACGGCGTCGACGATGCGGGCCTCGCCGCCGTCCCAGCGCAGGCTGCCCGTGTCGCCGGGCTGACCGCCGCCGGTCGGATAGAAGATGGAGCGGTCCAGCCGCACGCCGCGCTCCTCGAGCGCGGTCACGGTGGCCTCGGCCTCCTTGACATAGGCGTCCTGCCGGAAAAGTTCTTCGACCATGCAGGGGATTTAAGCTCTCGCCAGCCGCGCCGCAACTTCCCGCGCGGTCGGCATGGAGGGCGCGGCCCCCAGCCGCTCGACGGAACAGGAGGCGGCGGCGCTGGCGTAGCGGGCGGCTTCGACCGGCGGGGCGCCGGCCGACAGGCGGGCGGCGAGCGCTCCCACGAAGCAGTCGCCCGCACCGGTCGTATCGACGACCTTGGCCTTGAAGGCAGGGATCGCGGTCGCGTCCTCGGCCGTCACCACGACGGCGCCGCGTGCGCCCAAGGTCGCCACGACGGTGCGCGCGCCCTTGCTGCGAAGCTGCCGGCAGGCGGCGACGACGTCGCGGACGGCGCTGGCGGCCCGCAGCTTCGTGCCGGTCGCCTGCGCCAGCTCGATCTCGTTCAGCACCGCCACGTCCACGACCTTCATCAGGCGGTCGGCGTGCGGCACGAACGGCGCCAGGTTCAGGATGGTGCGTGCGCCGGCGGCCCGCGCCCGCTTCAGGACCGCCTCGGTCGCGGCGATCGGCGTCTCGAACTGCGCCACCCAGACCTCGTCGTCGCGCGGCTCGTGGCGGACCATTTCCTTGGTGAAGTGGAGGTTGGCGCCGGACGCGACGGTGATCGCGTTGTCCTTCTGGGCGACCTGGATCAGCGCCACGCCGCTGGCCGGTCCGTCGATCTCGCGGACGCCGGAGCAGTCGATGTCGTTGTCGGCGAGGAAGCCGCGCAGGCTGTTGGCGAAGGCATCGTTGCCGACGGCGCCGATCATCGCCGTCGGCACGCCGAGGCGGGCGGCGGCGACGGCCTGGTTGAGGCCCTTGCCGCCGGGCAGGAACGACACCGTGGCGCCCAGCAGCGTTTCGCCCGGAACCGGCCGCCGCGCGCTCTGCACGACGACGTCCATGTTGAGGCTGCCGCAGACGACGACCCTGCTCATCAGGGGCTGCTCATTTCATCCAGGGCGGCAGCGGCAGGTTCTTCTCGCGCAGGAATGCCGGATTGAACAGCTTGGACTGATAGCGTTGCCCGCCGTCGGCCAGGATGGTGACGACGGTCTTGCCCGGGCCGAGATCGCGGGCGAGCCGCATGGCGCCCACGATGTTGATGGCCGTCGAGCCGCCCAGCACCAGGCCCTCGTGCTCGATCAGGTCGAACAGGACGGGCAGCGCCTCCTCGTCGCTGATCTGGTAGGCCATGTCGATCGGCGTGCCCTCGAGATTGGCCGTGACGCGCCCGTTGGCGATGCCTTCAGTGATCGAGTTGCCTTCGGCCTTGAGCTCGCCTTTGACGAACCAGTTGTAGAGCGCCGAGCCCATCGGATCGCTGAGCGCGATCTTGATCTCGGGGTTGCGCTCCTTCAGCGCCCGCGCCACGCCACCCAAGGTGCCGCCGCTGCCCACCGAGCAGGTGAAGCCGTCGACCTTGCCGCTGGTCTGCTCCCAGATCTCCGGCCCGGTCGTGCGGTAGTGGCCGTCGCGGTTGGCGGTGTTGTCGAACTGGTTGGCCCAGATCGCGCCGTTCGGCTCCGTGGCGGCGAGCTCCTCGGCGAGCGTGCCGGAGTAGCGCACGTAATTGCCGGGATTGGCGTAGGGCACGGCCGGCACCAGCCTGAGATCGGCGCCACAGAGGCGCAGCATGTCCTTCTTTTCCTGGCTCTGCGTCTCGGGCATCACGATCACCGAACGATAGCCGCGCGCATTGGCGACCAGGGCGATGCCGATGCCGGTGTTGCCGGCGGTGCCCTCGACGATCACGCCGCCGGGCTTGAGCTGGCCGCGCTTCTCGGCGTCCTCGATGATGGCGAGCGCCGCGCGATCCTTCACCGAGCCGCCGGGATTGAGGAACTCCGCCTTGCCGTAGATGTTGCAGCCCGTCGCCTTCGAGGCGGCGATCAGCTTGATCAGCGGCGTGTTGCCGATGCTATCGATGAAACCCGACCGGACGTCCATGACATGCTCGCTCTGCTTGGCCTGCGCTTCCCCGGGCGGACGGTAGACAGGGAGGCGGACCTAAAGCAACCAGCCTTCCTCGGCAAAACGTTGGAGGCCGAAATATTGCTCGCCGGCTAAGGTGTACAGGGAAGAAAATGCCGATGACGCCGATCAGCTAGCGCCAGCGCGCCCGCACCTCGTCGCGATGCAGCGCCAGCCACTGCAGGGCGATCACGCCCAGCGCGTTGCCGATCTCGTCGCGCTCCAGCATGGCGCGCGCTTCGGCGAAGGGCAGCACCTTGACCAGGATGTTCTCGCCTTCCGACTCCAGTCCGAAAACGCCCCCGGCGTTCGTCGTGTCGACCCTTCCCAGGAAGCTCGCACACGTCTCGGAGCAGGCGCCGGGGCTCACCACCACGTCGTACATGGCGATAACCTCCTTGATCTCGAGCCCGGCCTCCTCGACGGCTTCGCGCCGGATGAGCTGTTCGGGCGATTCGTCGTGCTCGATGATGCCGGCGACGATCTCCCAGGTCCACGGATGGCGTCCGGCGACATAGGCGCCCGCCCTGAACTGGCGGATCAGCACGATCTCGTCACGCAACGGGTCGTAGGGCAGCACGGCGGCCGCATGTCCGCGCTCGAACACCTCGCGCCGAATCGTGCCGCTCCGGCCCCCTTGATAGAGGTCGTGGCGGAAGAAATAGCGACCGACTCGGAAGTAGCCCTGGAACGCCACCTCATGCTCGACGAGTTCGACCGTTTCGTTGGGCAGGGGAGGCGTCGCCATGGCAGAACTCCGGATGCAAAAAGGGCCGCCCCCGGATGAGAGCGGCCCAGAATTGGCTCCGGAGGACGGATTCGAACCGCCGACCCGGCGGTTAACAGCCGCCTGCTCTACCGCTGAGCTACTCCGGATCAGGAATCGCGCCGGCGCGGTACTACCGTCGCGAGGCGCGGTGTTTTGACAGAGCATCCCCGCCCACGCAAGGCCCCCGGTCTCGGGAGTCCGGATCGTGCGATTCGTGGAGGCCTGGGCCGGAATCGAACCGGCATACGCGGATTTGCAGTCCGCTGCATAGCCACTCTGCCACCAGGCCGCACGAGGAGCGCGGTGCTATACGCATGCTGCGCAACAAGGGTCAAGCCGGCCGCGACCGAGCGCCCTTTGACGCTATTGCCGGCCACCGCCTATAAAACAACGCAATATCTTGAGGGCAGCCCATGACGGATTTCGCGCTCGCGCGTCGCAACATGATCGACGGCCAGCTCCGGCCCAACCGGGTGACCAACGCCCAGCTGCTGGCGGCCATCGGCGAGCTGCCCCGGGAGCGCTTCCTGCCCGACGCGATGCGCTCGGTCGCCTACTCCGACGAAGACGTTCCGCTCGGCGACGGGCGCTACCTGATGGAGCCGATGGTGCTCGCCCGACTGATCCAGGCCTTGCAGCCGCGCCCCGAGGACCGCGCCCTGGTCGTGGCGTCCGGCCGCGGCTACGGCGCCGCGCTATTGGCACGGCTGGTGCAGTCGGTCGTGGCGGTCGAGAGCGTTCCCACGCTGCTGGCGGCCGCCGAGCGGACAGCGAGGGAACTGGGCATCAAGGGAATCAAACAAACGGTCGGCAAAGCGGAACAGGGTGCCGCGGCGTCGGCTCCTTATGACGTGATCCTGATCGAAGGCGCCGTGCAGATCGTGCCGCAGGCGATCTTCGATCAATTGGCGGAGGGAGGGCGCTTGACGACCGTCGTCGCCGGCCCGCCTGGCGCCCTGGGTGTGGCGCAGCTCTTCATGAAGGAAGGCGGCATGGCGTCAGGGCGTCCGCTTTTCGACGCCGGCACGCCGTCACTGCCGGGCTTTGCTCCGCCGCCGCGATTCACCTTTTGACTTACCACTTTTGGGTAGACATGGCCGGTCAGTTCTAGGGCTACCAATGCCGTTCATACCAGTGGTAGGGTACCATCTACAGACGGGGGTAATTTAATGCGTATCCGGCCCAGCTTGAGGCTTGCGCGCACAGCGTCAGTGTGTGCCCTCGCGGTTGGGTTGGGGGCCGCTCCGAATGCCTGGTCGCAAAGCCTGATTCAGGCGCTGTCGACCACCTACAACAGCAACCCCGACCTGCTGGCCAGCCGCGCGATACTGCGCCAGACCGACGAAACGCTGGCGCAGGCCGTCGCCAACTGGCGGCCCAGGGTGACGCTCTCGCTCGAGTACAACAAGATCGAGCAGGATTCGATTCCGATCCGGACCCTGCCGACTTATTTCATCCTGAACGGCCGCTTCACGACGCTTCAACTGGTCCAGCCGCTGTTCCGCGGCGGCAAGACTGTGGCCGACACCAAGGCGGCCCAGGCCAACATCCAGGCGCAGCGGGCCACCCTCGCCGATACCGAGCAGAACGTCCTGCTGGCGGCCACCACCTCGTATGCCGATCTGGTGCAGAACATCGCGATCGCCGACGCACGACGCAACAACGTGCTCGTGCTCATCCAGCAGCTCGACGCCACGCGCGAACGCTTCCGCGTCGGCGAGTTGACGATCACCGACGTGTCGCAGGCCGAAGCCCGCCTCGAGGGCGCCAGGGCCGACCTGGTGCAGGCCGAGGCGCAGATCCGGGTCGCCGAAGCGACCTTTCAGCGCACGATCGGACAGAAGCCGGGCAGGCTCGGCGAAATTCCCCTGATCGGCGGACTGCCCATCAGCGAGGACGAGGCGATCTCGCTGGCGATGGATTTCGGGCCACGCGCCGTCAGCGCCCAATATAGAATCTCCGCCGCCAGCTACGGCGTGAACAGCGCCATCGGCAACCTGCTGCCCCAGGTCAATCTTGTCGGCGTCATCCAGCAACAGTTCGACCTGCAGGTCCCGACCGACCAGTAATACACCTACGGCGTGCGCGTGCAGGCGACGATACCGATCTACCAGAACGGCAGCGAGTGGTCGCAGGTACGCCAGGCCAAGGAACTGGTCGGCCAGCGCCGTAACGAACTCGACAGCGCGCGCCGGGCGGTGGCCGAGAACGTGATCATCTCCTGGCGCCAGCTCGACTCGTCGCGCTCGCGCGTCACCTCGTTCGAATCGCAGGTCCGCGCCAACGAAGTCGCCCTGAACGGCGTGCGCCAGGAAGCCCTGGTCGGGTCGCGCACCACGCTCGACGTGTTGAATGCCGAGCAGGAATTGCTCAATTCCCAGGTCAGCCTGGTGCAGGCCCGGCATGATGTGCAGGTCGCCTATTACAGCGTCCTGGCCGGCGTCGGCCGGCTGACGGCGCGTACCCTGGCCCTGCCAGTCGAATATTACGACGAAGAGAGGTATTATAACGAGGTCGGCTCCAAATGGATCGGCTGGGGAACGGGAGACTCCGGCAAGCCGCCCGTGCCGGCACCGACGACGTCGACGAGCGGTGGCTTTGGGAGCAAGTG
>JABCYT010000231.1 GCA_013290035.1 Alphaproteobacteria bacterium | reverse complement strand
TTCGCCTCGCGGGCGAAGCCAAAGGCGGAGGAGGATGCCTCTCCGAGCGCGACACCGACGACGGCCGCCTGGGCGTTTGATGCCAAAGCGACGGCTGGACCGTCCGTCAGTTCGTTGGGCCGCGAGCCGGCGGCGAGCGCTTCTTCAGCGATCGCGACATTGCCGGCCGTTCGGCCATTCAAGACATAAAGATTGCTGCGCACGTAGCCGACGCTGGCGATGCGCTTGACCGCGACGGCGGCCGCCTGGGCCGCGTCGGTGCCGGCTGCTGGCAGCTCGCCCTGGACCTCGCCGCGGCCGACGCCGTCCGGCCTGAGGTCGGCCTGCTCGACATGCGCGAGATCGCTGCGCCCGAGATAGGAGATCGCAAGCTCGCGGAAGATATAGTCGAGCACCGACGTCGACATCTTGATCGCGTCGTTGCCTTCGACCAGGCCCGAGGGCTCGAAGCGCGTGAAAGTATAGGCCTCGACGAATTCCTCGAGCGGCACGCCGTATTGCAGGCCGATCGAGATGGCGATGGCGAAGTTGTTCATCAGGCTGCGGAAAGCGGCACCTTCCTTGTGCATGTCGATGAAGATCTCGCCGGCCCGGCCATCCTCGTATTCGCCGGTGCGCAGATAGACCTTGTGGCCGCCGACGATCGCCTTCTGTGTATAACCCTTGCGCCGTTGCGGCAGGCGTTCGCGTCCGGCCCGCACCTCGCGCTCGACGATCCTCTCGACGATGCGCTCGGCAATGATCGGCGCCCGCGCCACCGGCGGCAGATCGGCGAGGTCGTCGTTGGCGGCGCCGTCGCCCAGCGCCATCGCCGAGAGCGGCTGCGAAAGCTTGGAGCCGTCGCGATAGAGCGCGTTGGCCTTCAGGCCAAGCTTCCACGACATGTCATAGGCCTTGCGGCAATCCTCGACCGAAGCTGCGTTGGGCATGTTGATGGTCTTGGAGATCGCGCCCGATACGAACGGCTGGGCTGCAGCCATCATGCGTATGTGACTCTCCGCAGACAAGCAGCGGTTGCCATCTCGTCCACAGGGATTCGCACAATCGAACACCGCGAGATGCTCAAGCTTGAGATCGGGTGCGCCCTCGACCGTCATCGTCCCGCACGCATGCAGGTTGGCCGCCGCGATGTCGCTTCGCGAGAAGCCGAGGCGGGCCAGCACGTCGAGCTTGGGATCGGCGAGTGCCGCGTCGTCGAGGCCCAGCGTCTCGCGACAGAAGGAATCGCCCAGCGTATAGCGCGAGAAGGCGAAGCGGATGTCGAAGGCAGTGCCGATCGACTTCTCGACCCGTTCGATCGCCGCCTGGTCGAAGCCGCGCGCCGCCAGCGTCTCGGCATTGATCGCCGGCGCCGTGGCGAGCGAGCCGTGGCCCACCGCGTAGGCGATGATGCGGGCAATCGCCGCCTCGTCGTAACCCAGCGTGCGCAGCGCCTCCGGGACGGTCTGGTTGATGATCTTGAAGTAGCCGCCGCCCGCCAATTTCTTGAACTTGACCAGCGAGAAGTCGGGCTCGATGCCGGTCGTGTCGCAATCCATCACCAGGCCGATCGTGCCGGTGGGGGCGATCACGGAGACCTGGGCATTGCGGAAGCCGTGCTGCTCGCCCAAGGCGAGCGCACGGTCCCACACCCGTTTGGCCGCGGCGACGAGGGGGGCGTCGGCGCATTGGGTCGCATCGAGCGCGACCGGGCGTATCGAGAGGCCTTCGTAGCCCGCCGCCTCGCCATGGGCGGCGCGGCGGTGGTTGCGGATGACCCGCAGCATGGCTTCGCGGTTGGCGGCGAAGCCGGCGAAGGGACCCATGAAACGCGCCATCTCGGCCGAGGTGGCGTAAGCCGTGCCGGTCACGACGGCGCTCAGGGCGCCGGCGATCGTCCGTCCGCGGACGCTGTCGTAGCCCAGGCCCGACGCCATCAGCAGCGCGCCAAGATTGGCGTAACCCAGGCCCAGCGTGCGGTATCGATAGGAAAGCTCGGCGATCCGGCGCGAGGGGTATTGCGCCATCATCACCGAAATCTCGAGCACGACGGTCCACAGGCGGGTCGCGTGCTCGAGCGCGCCAATATCGAGCGAACCGTCGGCACGGCGGAACCGCATCAGGTTCAGCGACGCCAGATTGCACGCCGTGTCGTCGAGGAACATGTACTCCGAGCACGGGTTCGAGGCGTTGATGCGCCCCGATTCCGGACAGGTGTGCCAATCGTTGATCGTCGTGTCGTACTGCACGCCAGGATCGGCGGAGTGCCAGGCCGCTTCGGCGACGCTGTCCCACAACGCCCGAGCGCTCACCGTCCGGGCGACCTTGCCTGTGGTGCGCTGGGTGAGTTCCCACTGACGGTCGGCCTCGACGGCGTGCAGGAACGCGTCGGTGACGCGCACCGAGTTGTTGGCGTTCTGGCCCGAGACCGTGAGGTAGGCCTCCGACTCCCAATCGGTGTCGAAGGCCGGGAACTCGATGTGGCGATAACCTTGGCGGGCAAACTGGATGGCCCGCTGGATGTAGTTTTCCGGCAGCTCGGCCTGCCGGGCGGCAACGATCTCGCGACGCAGCCTGGCGTTCGTCCTGGGGTCGAAGGCGCCGTCACCTTCGATGTCGACGTCGAGGCAGGCGCGCATCACGGCGTTGAGGTGCCGGTTGGCGAGCCGCGAGCCGGCGACGAGCGCGGCGACCTTCTGCTCCTCCCGCATCTTCCAGGCGATGAAGTCTTCGATGTCAGGATGGTCGATATCGACCGACACCATCTTGGCGGCGCGCCGTGTCGTGCCGCCCGACTTGATGGCGCCCGCCGCACGATCGCCGATCTTGAGGAACGACATCAGTCCCGACGACCTGCCGCCGCCCGACAGAGGCTCGCCTTCGCTGCGGACCTGCGAAAAGTTGGAGCCGGTGCCCGAGCCATACTTGAAGAGGCGCGCCTCGCGTACCCAGAGGTCCATGATGCCGCCCTCGTTCACCAGATCGTCGGCGACGCTCTGGATGAAGCAGGCGTGCGGCTGCGGCCGTTCGTAGGCCGACGAGGACGGGTAGGCCGCGCCGTCCCGGTGGTCGATGAACCAGTGGCCCTGGCCCGGACCGTCGATGCCGTAGGCCCAATGCAGCCCGGTGTTGAACCATTGCGGCGAGTTGGGTGCGCAGATCTGCGCCGCCAGCATGTAGCAATGCTCGTCATAGAAGGTGCGGGCGTCTTCCTCGCTATCGAAGTAGCCGCCCTTCCAGCCCCAGTAGGTCCAGGCGCCGGCCATGCGATGGAAGACCTGGCGGGCATCCCGTTCGCCGCCGTAGCGCGCTTCGGTTGGCAGCTCGGCCAGCGCCGCTTGGTCGGGCGCCGAACGCCACAGCCATTGCGGCACGTCAGGTTCGCCGATCCTGATCATGCGCGCGGGCACGCCGGCACGGCGGAAATACTTTTGCGCGAGCACGTCGGCTGCGACCTGCGACCAGTCGGCCGGCACATCGACGCCCTTCAACTGAAAGACGATCGAACCGTCGGGATTGCGGATTTCGGAATCGGCAGCACGAAACGCCATTCCCGCGAACGGCGATCTTCCTGCTTGCGTATACCGACGCTCCAAGCGCATCGACGATCCCCCGTGCCCAGTTCCCGTCTTTTGTTCCCTGTGCGGGGGGTGTGCTCGGTCGATCGAGCACACACATATGGGCACGTCATGATAGTAAATTACAAAATCTTGTGTGCGCAACTACATTTTGTAGATGAATGTGTTGATGGTACTAGATGATGCAAGTGGGCAACAGGCACCGAATCGAGCGAATCGTATGTCGACAAACGATGTGAATCGTCGCCTCGATTGCGTCGCGTTGCGCCCGTACAAGCTCACGCGTACAAGCGGCGCGGTCTCTCTCGAAGCGTGGTTTTGCTCATGACTCTCGGCACCTGGCTCTTCACAAAGATGCGCGGCGAACGCGTCGGCACCGATGCCGAAGGCAATCACTACTATAAGGACAGGCGCGTGATCGCCGGTCGCCGGCGCAAGCGGTGGGTCATGTACAAAGGCGTCGTGGAAGCCTCACGCGTTCCGCCCGAGTGGGATAGCTGGCTGCACTTCACGACCGATGTGGTCCCGCCGGCCGGTGGCTTGCCGCGCAAGACCTGGCAAAAGGATCACGAGCCCAACCTCACCGGCACCGACCATGCCTATCGCCCGCCGGGCCATACTCTCGTCATCGGCGACAAGCCCAAGCCGCCCTATGAGGCGTGGCGTCCGGGCTGAGATGCGCCAGCACTAGGAGACAGGCGTGGGTCGCAATATCGTCGAGACGATCGTGGGCGCGTTGGTCCTGTTGGTGGCCGGCGTCTTCGTCTTCTATGCCTTCGCCAAGTCCGACCGAAGCAGCCCCAACGGCTACGAGATTTCCGCCCGCTTCGACCGCATCGACGGGCTGAAGCGCGGCGCCGACGTCACGGTGAGCGGCGTCAAGGTCGGTTCGGTCACCGGCTTCGATCTCGACCGCAAGACCTACGAGGCAGAGGTGCGCATGATGGTCTCGTCGTCGGTCAGCCTGCCGCTCGACACCAACGCCAAGGTCGTGAGCGAGTCGCTGCTGGGCGGCATGGTCGTGGTGCTCGAACCGGGCAGCGAGACGCAGATGATCCCGCCCGGCGGCGAGATCAAGAAAACCCAGGGCGCGGTTCCGCTTTCGGAGCTGATCGCCAAGTTCATGTTCGGCAGCACGGGGTCAAAGTGATGAGCGCCCCCATCAAGGGAAAAATGGCATCCAAGGCGCCGCCGGTGTGGCGGCAGCCCGACGGCAAGGCGGTGTCCTGCCTCGAAAAGATCAAAGTCCTGAACCAGAACATCCAGGAAATCGAAACGCTCTGCGCCGATGCGCTGGAGGACGGAGTCCTGATGGGATGCGACGCCCAGCAGATCAAGGCAGCCCTGCACGAGCTGATCGACGGGCTCAAGGCGCCCCACACCGACAAGAAGTGAGCGTGCGCGCCCTGCTGGTCATCGCAGCGCTGGCCATCGGCATCGGCGCTGCTTCCGCGCAAACGCCGCCGCCAGCCGCGCCGCCACCGGCGCCGCCGCATCCGGGCAACGCCAACCTGCGGGCGATCCCCGACGGGCCGGGCAAGCGGGCCGCCGAGCTGCAGGGACTCGACAAGGTGACGGCGCGAACCCAGCGTTTCTACGCTCCGGTGGGCGAGTCGACGCGCTTCGGCACGCTCGAGATCACCGTCGGCGATTGCCTGGTGAACGTGCCGGAAGCGCCGCCCGAGTCCGTGGCCTACCTCACCATCGTCGACCACAAGCCCGGCCAGGCCGAGGAGAAGCTGTTCGCCGGCTGGATGTTCGCGTCCACGCCGTCATTGTCGGCGCTCGACCACGGCGTCTACGACGTGCGTGTGCTTTCCTGCACGATGGCACAGGGATCGGCACCGCCCAGCTCGCGCTGAAAAGCCGCCGGCCGGTCGATGGCGTCGGCCAGCAGGACGCGGAACTCCTCGCGCGGGATCTCGATCGCCCCGAAGCTGCGCAGATGCTCGGTCATGAACTGGCAGTCGAGCAGGCGGAAGCCGCCCTTGATCAGCCGCGCCACGAGGTGGACCAGCGCCACCTTCGAAGCATCGCGTTCGCGGCTGAACATGCTCTCGCCGAAGAACGCCGCGCCGACTGATACGCCGTAGAGCCCGCCGACCAGCCGGCCCTCGATCCGGCACTCGACGCTGTGGGCATGGCCGCGCCGGTGCAGCTCGGTGTAGAGCTCGACAATCGGCCCGTTGATCCAGCTCTCGGGATGGCCTGGCCGCGGTTCGGCGCAGGCGCGCACGGTGTCGGCGAAGGCGGTGTCGGCGCTCACCGCCAGGCGGCCGGCGCGGATTGTGCGCGCCAGCCGGTGCGGCAGGTGGAAGCCGTCGAGCGGCAGCACGGCGCGCAGGCGGGGATCGAGCCAGTAGAGCTTGGGATCGTCGCGGCGCTCGCCCATCGGAAAGACGCCGATCCGATAGGCCTGCAGCAGGAGGTCGGGCGTGATCTCCATCAGGTGATCAAAGCGAGCGGCGGCATGATCCTGCCTCCCCCGTCAGGCGGGGGAGGTGGCCCGTAGGGCCGGAGGCGGAGAGCCACAGTCGAAGCATCTGCAGATTTCAGATCATGGTCTAT
>JABCYT010000230.1 GCA_013290035.1 Alphaproteobacteria bacterium | reverse complement strand
GCGGAGAATCGCTCGGATCGGCCGCGCCTCACGCTGATGCCGTTTCTGATGAAGGCCTTGGTCAAGGCGGTCGCCGACTTTCCCGAGATGAACGCGCTCTATGACGACGAGGCGGAGACCCTCGAACGTCATGGCGGCGTCCATATCGGCATCGCCACGCAGACGCCCGCTGGCCTCATGGTTCCCGTGGTCCGCCACTGTGAGTCGCTCAGCCTGTGGGACTGCGCCGCCGAGGTACAGCGCCTGGCCGAGGCGGCGCGCGAGGGCAGGGCGACCCGCGCCGAGCTCACGGGCTCGACCATCACGATCACCAGCCTGGGCGCGCTGGGCGGCATCGTCACCACGCCGGTGATCAACCGGCCTGAGGTGGCGATCATCGGCCCCAACAAGCAGGTCGTGCGTCCGGTCTGGCAGGGCGAGCAGTTCGTGCCGCGCACCATGATGAACCTGTCGTCGTCCTTCGATCACCGCGTCATCGACGGTTACGTCGCGGCGCGTTTCGTCCAGCGCATCAAGGGCCTGCTCGAGGCGCCGGCGACGATTTTCATAGAGGCGTGAGATGGCCGAGATCGCTGCCAAGGTACTGGTCGTGGGTGGTGGGCCCGGCGGCTATGTCTGCGCCATTCGCGCCGGCCAGCTCGGCCTCGATGTCGTGCTGGTGGAGCAGGGCGGGCTCGATGGCGGGCTGGGCGGCACCTGCCTCAATGTCGGCTGCATTCCTTCGAAGGCGCTCATTCATGCGGCCGACGCCTACGAGCGCGCGACCGAGCAGGCCAAGTCCGCGCCCTTCGGCCTCAGCGTCGAGCGTCCGACCATCGACTTTGCGCGCACGATCGAGTGGAAGAACGGCATTGTCGGCCGCCTCACCAGCGGCGTCGGCGCACTCCTGAAGAGGCATCGGGTCAAAATCTTGCAGGGACACGCCGTGATGGTCGACGGCAAGACCTGCCGGGTCGAGACCGACACCGGTCCACAGGTCGTGACCGCCGAGCATGTCGTGCTGGCCACCGGCTCGGTGCCGGCGACGCTGCCGATGCTGCCGTTCGGCGGCAGGATCATCTCTTCGACCGAAGCCTTGTCGCTGACCGCCATTCCCGAACGTCTGGCCGTGGTTGGCGCCGGTTATATCGGCCTCGAGCTCGGAACCGCGTTCGCCAAGCTCGGCGCCAAGGTCACGGTGATCGAGGCGGAGAACCGCGTCCTGCCGACCTACGACGAAGAGCTCGTTCGACCGGTCGTCCGCCACCTGAGGGCGCTGGGTGTCGAGGTCCTGACGCGCGCCCGGGCCGTCGGCCTGTCCGAAGCGGGCGATGCGTTGCGGATCGAGCAGGAAGGGGCGCCGGCGCGCAGCATCGCGGCCGACCGGATCCTCGTCGCCGCCGGACGGCGCGCCAGGATCGCGGGCTTCGGCCTGGAACGACTCGACCTCACCATGAACGGCCCCTTCGTGCAGATCGACGAGCGCTGCGCGACCTCGATGCGCAACGTCTGGGCGGTCGGCGACCTCACCGGCGAGCCGATGCTGGCCCACCGCGCGATGGCGCAGGGCGTCGTGGTCGCCGAATTGATCGCCGGTCATCGTCGCGTGTTCGACGGTGCGGTGATTCCGGCCGTGTGTTTCACCGATCCGGAGATCGTCACTGTCGGCCTCTCGCCCGAGGAAGCGCGCAAGGCCGGCCACGAGGTGCACACTGCCCAGTTCCCGTTCCAGGCCAACGGCCGGGCCTTGACCTTGAGCGCGGAGGACGGCTTCGTGCGGGTGACCGCGCGGGCCGACAATCACCTGCTTCTCGGCATCGCCGCGGTCGGCGCGGGCGTGTCGGAACTCGCCGCCGCCTTCGGTCTCGCGCTCGAGATGGGGTCGCGGCTGGAAGATATCGGCGGCACCATTCATGCCCACCCGACTCTGGGCGAGGCCTTCCACGAAGCGAGCCTGCGGGCCCTGGGCGAAGCCCTTCACATCTAGCTTCTGAGAACGGCCTTCACTTTTTCGGGCGCGAGCGGCATGTCGCGGATGCGCAATGACACGGCGTCGGCCACGGCGTTCGCCAAGGCTGCGGCGGCCGGACCCTGACCGGCCTCGCCGGTTCCGAGGAATGGCTGGCGCGGCCGATCGATGACATGGACCTCCACGCTTGCCGGCAGGGCGTCGAAGCGGACGATCGGGTAGGCGCTCCAGTCGAAGCTGCTGCGATGTGTCGTGTCGAAAGCGACGGCTTCATGGATCGTCCAGCTCAGCGACTGGACGATCGCTCCCTCGATCTGATTGCGGATGCCGTCGGGATTGACGGCTTCGCCGCTGTCGACGGCCGCCACCACGCGGCGGATTTTTATGTCTCCGCTGTCGCGGTCGACGGCGACTTCCATCGCCACGGCGCAATAGGCCGCGAGGTTCTTGTAGCGGGCAAAGGCAAAGCCCCACCCCCGGCCGCCGCCGCCTTGGGCGCGTCCGGCCCAGCCGAACCGATCGGCTGCGGTCTGCATGACCTCGCGGGCGCGGCCGTCCGCCATATGGGCGAGGCGGAAGGCCAGGGGATCGGCGCCGGCGGCTTGCGCCAGCTCGTCCATGAAGCATTCGATGGCGAAGACGTTCATATGCGCGCCGAGCGAGCGCAGGGCCGACACGCGCACCGGCATCTGCTCGATGAAGTGATAGGTCCCCTTGGCATTGGTCAGCGCATAGAGCGGATTGCCGTTGCGATGGCCGCCGCCCTCCGGCATCGGGATCGGCCTGGGGACCTGGCGCGGGAAAGGCGGATCGAGTTCGGCGCCGGCGAGCAGGCCGCCGGCGGTGGCCGGCCGGGTGCTGTGCGCATTGCTCCACACGTCGTGGCGCCAGCCGGCGATGCGGCCGTCGGCAAGCGTGGCTTCCAGCTCGACCACCATCGCCGAGCCGAGCGGCTCCCAGCCGTGTTCCTGCTCCCGCATCCATTGCAGGCGCACCGGGCGGCCTGGAACGGCGCGGGCGGCAAGGGCAGCGTCGGCGGCGACATCGTCGGCGCCGTTATGGCCGTAACAGCCCGAGCCCTCGGTATGGATGCAGCGCACCTTGTCGGCCGGCAGGCGCAGCAGCTCGGCCAGGGACTTGCGCAGCGGATAGACGCCCTGGCTGTGCGTCCATACCGTGACGCCGTCATTCTCCCAAAGCGCCACGGCGCAGGACGGCCCGATCGAGCCATGCATCAGGCAGGGCCGGCTGTAGCGCGCCCTGACCACCTTGCCATCGGCGGGCGCCGGCGGCCCGGGATCGTCGAAGATCGGCACTTCGCGCGACGGCAAGCGACGGATCGCCTCGCGCATGTCTTCTGCCGGCAGCTTGGCACCCGGCCGGTCCCAGCCGGCCGACTGCAGGCGCTGCAGCGCCTTGATGGCTTGCCACTCCTGCGTCGCCAGCACGGCGGTGAAGCCGCCGTCGCGCACCACCTGCACGACTCCCGGCATCCTGGCGACGGCGTCGAAGTCGGCAGGCTTGAGCCGCGTGCCTTCGCTCGGTCCGCGCACGACGCGGGCGTGCAGCATGCCGGGCAGCCGCATATCCTGCACATAGGCAACGCCGCCCGTGACCTTGGCCGGGATATCGACGCGGGGCAGGTTCGTGCCGATCAGACGCACGCCCTTCTCGCGCCGCGCGACGTTCGGTTTGGCCTCGACGTGGAGCGACAGCATCGCCGCCAGTTCGCCGTAGCCCAGGCTGTCGCCGTTCGGCGCATGGGCCGCTCCGTCATGCAGCTCGACCTCCTCGACGGCGACGAGCCAGCGCCATGCCGCCGCCTCGGTCAGCAGGACACGCACGTTGGCGGCGGCATTGAGGATGGCCGTGCCGCTGTCCTGCAGGGAATGACTGCCCGCGGTGACGCCCTCGTCGGGCGTGCGCGCGGTATCGGCGGTGATGAGCTCGATACCGGCCGGCGGGACCGCAAGCTCGTCCGCTGCGACCTGGACCAGTGCCGTCTTCAGTCCCTGGCCGAGCTCCGCCTTGCCCGTGAACACCGTGATATGCCCGTCCGCGTCGATACGGATCCATGAGTCGAGCAGGGGGAATTTGTCGAGATCGCCGGGCAGGGTGGGCCTCTTCTCCGCGACCTGGCCCATCGCCCGGCGCGACAGGGAGAAGGCCACCACCAGCGCCCCTTGGCCGAGCAGCCGGCGTCGCGTGAGGGCGCTCACAGCGCGTCCTCCGCATCGTTGCGCACGCCGCCACCCATGGCGATGGCGGCGCGCCGCACCGCGCGCAGGACGCGCATATGGGTGCCACAGCGGCAGAGATTGGGCGCCATGTGGGCCCGCAGCTCGGCTTCGGTCGGCCGGGTGGTGCGTTCCAGCAGCGCCTGCGCACGCATGATCATGCCGGCGATGCAGTAGCCGCACTGGGCCGCCTGCTCGGCCTCGAACGCCGCCGGCAGCGCGCCGGGCTTTTCGCGGGTGCCGAGGCTCTCGATCGTGCGCACCTTGCGCTCGGCAAGGGCCGCGATCGGCAGCAGGCAGGAGAAGGCGGGCTTGTCATCGACCAGCACGGTACAGGCGCCGCACTGGCCCAGGCCGCAGCCGAACTTGGCGCCGTTGAGGCCAAGATCGTTGCGCAAGGCGTAGAGCAGCGGCGTATCGGGCGCGGCGTCGACCTGATGGGGTACGCCATTCACGGTAAGGGTGATCATTCGCTGCCTCCCTTGCGCACCCGCGCCACGGCCCCCGGCACGTCGGGCCACGGCGGCTTGTCGGTGAATCGCGCGCGCAGATACGCGGTGATCTGGGCAAGCTGCCGGTCGCTGAAGCTGTCGCCGTAGGCCGGCATGGTCGGACCGGACCGGCCGGCCGGCGGCGCCAGGCCGTGCATGATGACCTGGATCGTGTCGTTGGGCGTGCCCTCGTGCAAGGCCGTTCCCCAGGCGAGCGAGGGCCGCCCTTCCTGCATCATCGGTGCGCCGGGTCCGTGGCAAGTGGCGCAGGCGCCGGCAAAGAGCGCGGCGGCTTCCGGATGGGCCGCGTCCGCGACGTTGCCCCTGTCTGCCGGCGGCGGCCCCTGCGCGGCCGGCGCGTGCGCCATCAGCGAGGCGAAATAAACGGCGAGCGCGCGGACATCGTCTTCCGACGCCTGCGCCAGCCCGCGCGTGACGCTGGCCATCGGGCCGGCTGCGGCGGTGTGGGTCGCGCTAAGGCCGGTGCCCAGGTAGGCGAAGAGGTCTTCGGCGGTCCACGGCCGCACCGCCGGTGAAGCGGCATTGAGCGGCGGGGCGTACCAGCCTTCCGTCCAGGCGCCGTCGTAGGCATGGTCGCTTCTCTCGGCGCCCAGCTCGTTGCGCGGCGTATGGCAGCCGCCGCAATGCGCCAATCCCTCGGCCAGCGCGCGGCCGCGATTCCAGTCGGCCGACTGGCCCGGATCGTCGACGAGTGGCCCCTTGCGAAGAAAGAGCAGGTTCCAGCCCGCCACCAGCGGCCGGAAGCCGAAAGGCTCTTTCAGCCGATTAGTCGGCGCCCGCGCCTGCACGGCCGGCCGCGTCATGAGGAAAGCGTACAGCGCGTCGATGTCGGAATCGCTGGCGCGGGTGAAATGATCGTAGGGAAAGGCGGGATAGAGCAGATCGCCGTTCAGCGCCACGCCCTCGCGCAACGCGCGCACGAAGGCCTTGCGCGACCAGCGGCCGATGCCCGTCTCGGGGTCGGGCGTGATGTTGGTCGCGAACACCGTGCCGAACGGCGTCTCCAGGGGTCGTCCGCCGGCGAACGGCCGCCCGCCCTGGGCGGTGTGGCAGCCGGCGCAGTTGCCGACATGCACAAGCTGTTCTCCCCGCGCGACGAGGGCCGGATCGAAAGTGACCGCAGGACCGGCGAGCGGCGGCCATGCCGGCTGCCAACTCACGGCAAAGGCCGCCAACAGGATTGCCGCAAGCCCGATGACACTTCCCAGGAGGGTCCTTTTGATCAAATCAGGGTTCCGTGGATGTCGCGGAGTGACGTCAACCCTCGGCGATCAATCGCGCCAGCGCTTCCGGCTCGGTCAACATCGGATAGTGGCCGGTGTCCAACTCGTGCCAGCGGCCTTTCAGCCGGTCGGCGGTGCGGCGCTGGTGCGCCTGGGGCGGATTCGTGCTGCGCTTGCACCAGATCACCGAGGCATTCCACGTCTCGTCC
>JABCYT010000229.1 GCA_013290035.1 Alphaproteobacteria bacterium | reverse complement strand
TCTCGACCGGCGAGCGCGCCTGGCCGCCGATGCGCAGCTTCACCATGTCGGTCTGGCCGGTGCCCGGCTCGATCTCATAGGGCAGCACGCCCGCCACGGCGTGCAGGTCGGCGGCGCCGCGGCCCATCAGCCGCTTCACCGAGGCAATGACGTTGCGAGGCTCCTGCATCGTCAGCAGCCGGGCCTCGTCGCCCACCAGCACGCCGCCCGACGCGGGATAGGCCACGACCGATGGCACAAGGGCGCGGCCGCGCTCATCGTGCAGCGCGGCCGGCTTGCCGTCGCGCGCGATCGCCACGACGGAATTGGTCGTGCCGAGATCGATGCCGACCGCGAGCGATCCCTCGCCGGCGTGCGGCAGGGGCGTTTCGCCCGGCTCGTGGATCTCCAGCAAAGTCATGCTCTCGACCGTTCAAGATTCATGTGTCGCGCACGCGCTTCCTCGGCGAACTTGTCGAAGTAGCGCAGGCGAAGGAGCGTCTTTCTGATGGCGGGCTTGTCGTCGTGCAAGAACAAATCCGCCAGCTCCTTCAATGCCGCCTGCGCCTGCTGCTTCGCCTGCGCCGCCAGCGCCTCGACGGCCTCGCCGCTGGCCGCTTCGTGCAACGCCTCACGCGCCTCCATGGCCTCCATCAGGAGGTCCGGGTCGTCGATCGTCTTGCCGTCGCCGGGCAGCTCCACGCCGCGCAACTCGGCGAGATAGACGGCGCGGCTCAGCGGATCCTTCAGCGTGCGGTAGGCATCGTTCAGCGCCGCCGCCTCGCTCGAGGCCCGCGCCCGCTCGTCGGACGGGCGGGCGACGAAGCGGTCGGGATGCCACCGGCGCTGGAGTGCGAAATAGGCCCTGTCGAGCGCCGCGGGCTCCAGATCGAGCGCCGCCGGCAGGCCCAGCCGCGCGAAATGATCCATGACCGCTCTTCAGACGTGGAAGGATTCGCCGCAGCCGCAGCGGCCCTTCTCGTTGGGGTTCGTGAACACGAAGCCCGACTTCAGCTTTTCTTCGGCGTAATCCATCTCGGTGCCGATCAGGAACAGCGCCGCCTTGGGGTCGATCAGGAGCTTGACGCCGTTGGTGTCGACCACCTCGTCCATAGGCTGCGCGGCATCGGCGAATTCGAGCGTGTAGGAAAGGCCCGAGCAGCCCTTGGAGCGCACGCCGATGCGGATGCCGGCGGTCGGCTTGCCGCGGCTCTCGATCAACGCCTTCACCCGCTCGGCGGCGGCCGGCGTCACCTTCATCACCTGCGGCCGCGGCCGGCGGGCCCTCGGAGCGGGGGCCGGCGCGGCGGCCGTCGGCGCCGGCTGCTGGGTGGTCTCCGTGGTCGTGCTCATACGCTCTCGCTCCGCAGCCTACTCGGCGGCTTCCTGGGTTTCGTCCTTCTTGACCGTCTTGGCGCGATAGTCTGCGATCGCCGCCTTGATCGCGTCCTCGGCCAGGACCGAGCAATGGATCTTCACCGGCGGCAGCGCCAGATGCTTGGCGATGTCGGTGTTCTTGATCGTCTCGGCCTCGTCGATCGTCTTGCCCTTGACCCACTCGGTGACGAGCGAGCTGGAGGCGATCGCCGAGCCGCAGCCGAAGGTCTTGAACTTGGCGTCCTCGATCAGCCCGTCGGGGCCGACCTTGATCTGCAGCTTCATGACGTCGCCGCAGGCCGGCGCGCCGACCAGACCGGTGCCGACATCCTCGGAATTCTTGTCGAGCGACCCGATGTTGCGGGGATTCTCGTAGTGATCGATCAGCTTGGCGCTGTAGGTCATGACTCTCTCCTCAAAATTTCGATGGGGGCCCAATGAATCAGTGGGCCGCCCATTCGATCGACTTTATATCGACACCCTCCTGGGCCATCTCCCAGAGCGGGCTCATCGCACGCAGCTTATTGACGTGGCGCACCAGCTCGTCGACCGCGGTGTCGACCTCCTGCTCGGTCGTGAACCGGCCAAGGCCGATGCGCAATGACGTATGGGCCATGTCCTCCTCCACGCCCAGCGCGCGCAGCACGTAGCTGGGTTCGAGCGAGGCCGAGGTGCAGGCCGAGCCGGACGACACCGACAGGCCTTTGATGCCCATCATCAGCGATTCGCCTTCGACATAGGCGAAGCCGATGTTGAGGTTGCCCGGAATGCGATGGTCGAGATCGCCGTTCACGTGGATGTCGGTCAGCTTGTCGTTCAGGCCCTTCAGCATGCGGGCCTGCAGCTTGGCCAGCCGCTTGGACTCGGCGTCCATTTCCTTCATGGCGATCTCGGCGGCTTCGCCCAGCCCGACGCACAGCGGCGTCGGCAGAGTGCCCGAACGGAAGCCGCGCTCCTGGCCGCCGCCCACGATCAACGGCACCAGCCGCACCCGCGGCTTGCGGCGCACGTAGAGCGCGCCGATGCCCTTGGGCCCGTAGATCTTGTGGCCAGAGATGCTCATCAGGTCGATGTTCATCGCCTCGACATCGAGCGGGATCTTGCCGGCGGCCTGGGCCGCGTCGGTGTGGAAGAAGGCCTTCTTCTCGCGGCAGATCTTGCCGATCTCGGCGAGCGGCTGGATGACGCCGATCTCGTTGTTCACCGCCATGATCGAGACCACCACGGTCTTGTCGGTGACGGCCGCGCGCAACGCGTCGAGATCGATCAGGCCGTTCTTCTGCACCGGCAGGTAGGTCACCTCGAAGCCCTGCTGCTCGAGATGGCGGCAGGTGTCGAGCACGCACTTGTGCTCGGTCACGGTGGTGACGATGTGGTTCTTGCGGTCCTTGTAGAACTCGGCGACGCCGCGGATCGCGAGATTGTTCGACTCGGTGGCACCCGAGGTGAAGATCACTTCCTTCTCGTCGGCACCGATCAATTTGGCGACCTGGGCACGCGCCTTCTCGACACCTTCCTCGGCTTCCCAGCCGTAGGAATGGCTGCGCGAATGCGGATTGCCGAACTTGTAGGTGAAGTACGGCATCATCGCTTCCAGCACGCGCGGGTCCATCGGCGTGGTCGCCTGGTAATCGAGGTAGATCGGCTGGTCGTTGCGCCGGATCTGGGTAAGGACGTTCATGCTAACCCCTTGAATTTCCTAGGCTGCCCGGGCTTGGCGAATATCCGACTGTGACACTCGGGTATATAGGTCCCGCCAGGCCGCGATCAAGCGTTCGATATCGTCTGAATCGGTGTTCCAGCCGAAACTTATTCTGATCGCCGTCTCGGCCACGGCATCCTCCACGCCCATGGCCGCCAGCACCGCGGAGCGGTGCACCTTGCCCGACGAACAGGCCGCCCCTGCGCTCACGCAGAGGCCGGCGAGGTCGAGCGCCATCACCTGCGTCTCGGCCTTCACGCCGGGCATGGAGATGCAGCTCGTGTTGCCGAGCCGCGGCGCGCCGGCGCCGAAGGCGCGCGCGTCCGGCGCGATCGCCAGCAGCGACCTCTCCAATCGGTCGCGTAGCCCCTCGACCGCGAGCCCGTCGCGCGAGGCCTCGGCGGCGGCGCCGAAGCCTGCGATGCCGGCCACGTTCTCCGTGCCGGCGCGACGATTGGATTCCTGCCCGCCGCCCCGCCGATCCGGCGCAAACGGCGCACCGCTTCGTATCGCCATTGCGCCAACGCCGGTCGGGCCACCGAGCTTGTGGGCCGAGAGGCTGAGATAGTCGACGCCGAGCCCGTGCAGATCGACGCGCACCTTGCCGGCCGCCTGCACGGCATCGCAATGCACGAGGGCGCCGGCCTGGCGCGCCAGCCGAACGACATCGGCGATCGGCTGCAGCACGCCGGTTTCGTTGTTGGCGAGCATCACCGACACCAGCGCCGGCTCGCCGTGCCGCACGAGCAGGCGCTCGAGAGCCGCGAGATCGACGACGCCCTCGCGATCGACCGGGATGATCTCGGCGTCAGGGGCACTCTTCAGGACGCTGTCGTGCTCGACGGCGGAGGCCAGCACGCGCTGCCGGCCGCTGCCGGCGATCGCCATGTTGTTGGCTTCGGTGCCGCCCGAGGCGAACACGATCTCGGCCGGCAGGGCGCCGATCAGCGCCGCCACGTGGCGACGCGCCGCATCGACCCGGCTGCGTGCCGCACGGCCGGCGCGATGCACCGACGAGGGATTGCCGCCGGCGCGCAGCGCCTCGACCATGGCGTCGAACGCCGCCGGTCGCAGCGGGCTGGTGGCGTTGTGGTCGAGATACGCGAACGCGGACATAACCGTTGGTCCTAGCTGGCGGCGGCCATCGCGTCGGACTTGGCCGCAGCCGCCGTGGGCGCTTCGGCGATGCGGGGGCTGAGCTTGCGCTCCAGCACGTCGAGCAGGGTGACCGAACTCAGGAACATGTGGATCTGGTTGCCCAGTTCCTCCCACAGATCGTGGGTCAGGCACTTGCTGCGATCGGCGCGACAGCCGGTGGCACCCATCTCCGTGCAGCGCGTCGCCTTGATCGGCTCGTCGACCGCCAGGATGATTTCCGAGACGCGCGTCTCGGCTGAGCCGCGTGTCAGGCGATAGCCGCCGCCCGGACCGCGCACGCTCTTCACCAGGCCGGCCCGGCGCAGGCGGGCAAAGAGCTGCTCCAGATATGACAACGAGATTTCCTGCCGGGTGGCAATGTCCGACAATGACACCGGCTTGGCCTGTGCATGACGGGCCAGATCGACCATCGCCATGACGGCATAACGACCCTTGGTGCTGAGCTTCACAGCATCCTCCTCGTGCCGGCTTTGGCCGGCTCACATGGGCAAGCGCCGAAAGGTCTTGAAAACCAAGGCCTTGCTAAGATATTGCGGACCCCCACACAGGGATCTGGGGAAAAACCGACTAAGGCGGTAGGGTTTAATAAACCTGAGTAGGTTGGTCAAGTATCAAGATTCCCCCTGAAAAACCGCTCCTCCCGCCCCCATCGGCGGCCAATAATGAGGAAATACCGGAGTCTAGATGCCTGATGTGATGTTCACCGGCCCCGAGGGTCGCCTGGAGGGTCGCTATCACCAGAGCAAGGAAGAACACGCGCCCATCGCGCTGATTCTTCATCCCCATCCGCAATATGGCGGGACGATGAATCATAAGGTCGTCTTCTCGCTGTTCCACGTCTTCGTGAATCGCGGCTTTTCGGTGCTGCGCTTCAACACCCGCGGCGTGGGCCGCAGCCAGGGCCGCTTCGACAATGGCATGGGCGAGCTCTCCGACGCGGCGGCCGCCCTCGACTGGTTGCAGAGCATGAACGCCGACGCCAAGTCGTGCTGGATCGCGGGCTACTCGTTCGGCGCGTGGATCGGCATGCAGCTGCTGATGCGCCGTCCCGAGATCGACTGCTTCATCTCGGTGTCGCCGCCCGCGAACTCCTACGACTTCGCCTTCCTGGCGCCGTGCCCCTCGTCCGGCCTGATCGTGGGCGCGGAGAAGGACGAGGTCGTGCCGATCGCCGACATCCAGAAGCTGGTGGCGCGGCTCTCGCTGCAGAAGGGCATCACCGTGGAATCGCGCACTATCAAGGGCGCTAACCACTTCTACCACGACTCGCTCGATAAGCTCGCCGTCGAGGTCGACAAGTACGTGGCCAAGAGCCTGCTCAATCCGCCCGGTCGCGCGACCAGCAACAAAGAGCCGTAAGCCTCTTCGTTGCCAGTCACCCGATACGGTGAGGCGGATAGGCCCTAAGGCTCGTTGAGACGGCCGCCGGCGAGCGGCCGCGGCGCCCCGGTCGTTCCCGGAAAGGTCAGCGGCAGGCCGCGCAACGAGCGCACGGCGAGAAAGCCGAAGGCCTGCGCCTCCAGCGCATCGCCGTTCCAGCCGAGACTGTCGGCCGTCACGACCTTGCCGCGCGTTTCCTCGGCGATGGCTTTCAAGAGAGTCGGATTGCGGGCCCCGCCACCGGCGATCACCCATTGCGTCACCGGCGCGGGGAAATGACGAGCCGCGAGCGCGATGGCCCGCGCCGTGCCGCGTGTCAGCGTCGCCGCGCCATCGGCAGCGCTGAGACCCGCGGCCCATGAGTCGCTGAAATCCCCGCGATCGAGCGACTTGGGCGGCCGGCGCGCAAAGTAGCGGTGCTCGCTGAAGCGTTCGAGGCGCGTGCGATCGACCTTGCCCGATGCGGCGAGCGCGCCGTCCTCGTCGAAGCGCCGGCCGGCACGCCGGGCGCACCAATCGTCGATCGGCGCATTGCCGGGACCGGTGTCGAAGGCGAGCAGCGTGTCGTCCGCGCCGAT
>JABCYT010000228.1 GCA_013290035.1 Alphaproteobacteria bacterium | reverse complement strand
CACCTGGATCGGCCCGACGCTCCCGGTGCTCGCGGTCGAATGGTACAAGGCGCTGGTGCCGCTGCCTTATGCGGCGATGCTGGCGCTGATCCATGCCCGCCGCACCACCGGGCCGCGCTGGTTCGAGGCGGCCCTGCTGGCCGCGCTGCTGTGGCCGACATCCACCGTGCTTGTCGACTTTCTCTATGCGCGCTTTGTCTACGGCGACGATCCCGCCGCCTTCCTCGACCGCTTCGCCTTCTGGTGGGGCGCGCCCTATCCGCTGCTGGTCTTGGGCCTGTTCGCCGCCCCGCTACTTGCGCCAACCGTCATCCCGACCGGAGCGAAGCGGAGCGGAGGGACCTGATCATGCGCTCGACGAAGCGAAGAGGAGGTCCCTCCACTCCGCGCTTCGCGCTCCGGTCGGGATGACGGCTTCTTGTTGTTGACAGAACTGAGCAATGTTGTGGCGTATGCCTGCCGGCCTCTCTCCCGGAAGGATCGGCACCATGGTCGCTCGTCTCGACTGCCCGTCGTTACGGCCAGCGCGCCTCGGGCGGCAGCGACATCAGGATCGCCTCGACATTGCCGCCGGTCATCAGGCCGAACCTGGTGCCACGGTCATGCAGCAGGTTGAACTCGACATAGCGGCCGCGCCGCACCAGCTGGTGCTCGCGCTCGGCATCCGTCCACGGCTCGTTCATGTGCCCGCGCACCAGCCGGGGATAGATCGCGAGAAAGGCCTCGCCCACGCCGCGGGTGAAGGCGAAGTCGCGCGCGAAGTCGCCGCTGTCGAGGTCGTCGAAGAAGATGCCGCCCACGCCGCGCGGCTCGCCGCGGTGCGGCAGGTGGAAGTACTCGTCGCACCATTGCTTGAAGCGTGGATAGTAGGCGGCGTCGTGTCGGTCGCAGGCGGTCTTCAGCGCGGCGTGGAAGGCCTGCGTGTCCTGCGTGTTCGGCACCATCGGCGTGAGATCGGCGCCGCCGCCGAACCAGGCGCGCGTGGTCACGATGTGGCGGGTGTTCATGTGCACCGCCGGCACCCTGGGCGAGCGCATGTGCGCCACCAGCGAGATGCCCGAGGCGAAGAAGCGGGGATCCTCCTCGGCGCCCGGGATCTGCTTGCGGAACTCCGGGCTGAATTCGCCGAACACCGTCGAGACGTTGACGCCCACCTTCTCGAACACGCGGCCGCGCATGACTGACATGACGCCGCCGCCGCGATCCTCTCCATCGGGCCCGACCTCGCGCCGCCAAGCCGTGCGCTCGAAGCGGCCGGGTGCAAGCTCGCCGTGCGTGCCCGAAAGCACGTCCTCGAGGCGCTCGAATTCGGCGCAGATGCGGTCGCGCAAATCCTCGAACCAGAGGCGCGCCTTTTCCTTGCGCTCAGCGAGCGTGGCGTCGTCGGGCAGCGGCGTCGGGGTCTTAGTCGGAGAGCGCATCGAATCCTGCGGTTTGGCGGAGGGCCTCGCTCAATACCATCGCCCCGGCCAGCGCGACATTGAGCGAGCGCAAACCCTTCTGCAGCGGAATGCGCAGCCGGAGATCGGCTGCGTCATGGACCTCGGCCGGCACGCCGGCGCTTTCGCGGCCGAGCAGCAGCGTATCGTCCGTCCGGAAGGCGACATCGGGAAAGCGCTGGGCGCCCGACGTGGTGAGCAGCACGAGCCGGCCGGGCGTGCGGTCGCGCCTGAAAGCCTGCCACGAGGCATGCCGCACGATTTTCGCCAGGTCGACATAGTCCATGGCGGCGCGGCGGATTCGCTTGTCGTCGAGCGGAAAGCCGCAGGGCTCGATGATGTCGAGCGACGCGCCCAAACAGGCGGCCAGACGGATGAAGGCCCCGAGATTCTGAGGAATATCGGGCTCGAACAGGGCAAGGCGCATGAGCTCAGTTCTACTCTCGTCCGCGGCGCGAAAGCGCGCGTTCGTGCGGCACGCTGTCACACAACGCGGTGCGCCCAGCCTGCGACCAACAGAGCCTTGAAACATAAGGGGGTTTTGCGGTCTAAAGACCCATTCCCTCGGGGGGACGGAAGAGAGAAACATGGCGTCATCAAGCATCCCGGCCGGCGGTCACGTCGATCCGACCCGGCGCGACTTCCTCATGGTCGCCACCGGCGCCATGGGCGCCATCGGCACGATCGCCGTCGCCTGGCCCTTCATCAACAATCTCAATCCCGCCGCCGATACGCTGGCGCTGTCGACCGTCGAGGTGAACGTGGCGCCGGTGCAGGTCGGCCAGGCGATCACCGTGAAGTGGCGCGGCAAGCCCTTGTTCATCCGCCATCGCACGCCGGAGGAGATCAAGGCGGCCGAGGCCGTGCCGATGTCGGAGCTGCGCGATCCGCAGACCGACAATTCGCGGGTCACCGACACCGCCAAGAAGGTGCGGCCGGAGTGGCTGATCATGATCGGCGTCTGCACCCATCTCGGCTGCGTGCCGCTCGGCAACAATCCGGGCGATCCCAAGGGCGAGTTCGGCGGCTGGTTCTGCCCCTGCCATGGCTCGATGTACGACACCTCGGGACGCATCCGCAAAGGGCCGGCGCCGCTCAACCTCGCGATCCCGGGCTACCTGTTCACGTCAGACACTCTCGTCCGCGTCGGCTGATCGCCCGACCCTCTAAGGATCGCTCCAGGAGTTCGCAGAATGGCCTCGTCTCACGGCACGCCGCCGGTCTTCAACAACAAGGTGATCGCCTGGATCGATCACCGCCTGCCGATCTTCTCGTATATGGAGAAGGAGTATCACCACTTCCCGACGCCGCGGAATTTCAACTATTTCTGGAATTTCGGCGCGATCGCCACGGTGATGCTGGTCCTCATGATCGCGACCGGCATCGTGCTGGCGACCAACTACACGCCGCACACCACGATGGCCTTCGACTCCGTCGAGCGCATCATGCGCGACGTGCCGTCGGGCTGGCTGATCCGCTACCTGCACATGACCGGCGCGTCGTTCTTCTTCATCGCCGTCTATATCCATATCTTCCGCGGCCTCTATTACGGCTCCTACAAGTCGCCGCGCGAGCTGTTGTGGATCCTGGGCGTGGTCATCCTGCTGCTGATGATGGCGACGGCGTTCATGGGCTACGTGCTGCCGTGGGGCCAGATGAGCTTCTGGGGCGCCACCGTCATCACCAGCCTGTTCACCGCCATCCCGGTGGTGGGCGATTCGATCACCACCTGGCTGTGGGGCGGCTTCGCCATCGACAACCCGACGCTCAACCGCTTCTACGCGCTGCATTACCTGCTGCCCTTCGTCATCGTCGGCGTGGTGGCGCTGCATGTCGTGGCGCTGCACGTCCATGGCTCGAACAACCCGCTGGGCATCGACGTCAAGGGCCCGCAGGACACCGTGCCGTTCCATCCCTACTACACGATGAAGGACGGCTTCGGCCTGATGGTCTTCCTGATCATCTATGCGGGCTTCGCCTTCTTCGCGCCCAACTACCTGGGCGATCCGGCCAACTACATCCAGGCCAACCCGCTGGCGACGCCGACGCACATCGTGCCCGAATGGTACTTCCTGCCGTTCTACGCCATCCTGCGCGCCATCCCCAACAAGCTGGGCGGCGTTCTGGCCATGTTCGGCTCGATCGCCGTGCTGTTCGTCCTGCCGTGGCTCGACACCTCGCGGGTGCGCTCGGCCTCGTTCCGGCCGATCTACAAGTGGTTCGTGTTCGTCCTGGTGGCCGACGTCTTCCTGCTGGGCGTGTGCGGCGCCAACCCGCCGGAGGGCTGGTACGTGCCGTTGGCCCAGATCGGCACGCTCTACTACTTCTTCCACTTCCTCATCCTGCTGCCGGTCCTGGGCAAGATCGAACGGCCGTTGCCACTGCCCCCCAGCATCGCCGACGCGGTGCTCAAGAAGAACGCGGGTTAGGGATCATGCGCAAAACGATCGTTTCCGCCGCCATCGCCGTGGCCGCCCTCACCGCGGGCGCGGTCGCCATCGCCGCCGAGACCGTCACCGCGTCCGAGTCCGAGCAGAAGCCGCCGCACCGGCACTGGCATTTCGAGGGCCCGTTCGGCACCTACGACCGCGCAGCCGCCCAGCGCGGCTATCAGGTCTATGCCGAAGTCTGCTCGGCCTGCCATTCGCTGCAGCTGCTGGCCTACCGCAACCTGATGGAGCTCGACCTCACCGAGAACCAGGTCAAGAGCCTGATCAAGGACATCCAGGTGCCCGACCTCGGCGACGACGGCCAGCCGATCGAGCGGCCGGCGCGCCTGTCGGACAGCTTTAGGAAGCCGTTCGCCAATCCCGCCATCGCCGCCGCCGCCAACAACGGCAAGGCGCCGCCCGACCTCAGCGTCATGATCAAGGCGCGCGAGGACGGCCCCGACTATGTGCACGGAATCCTGACGGGCTACGTGCCGTTCGACAAGCTGACGCCCGAGCAGATCAAGGAATTCAACCTCACCAAGGACGACAACTTCAACAAGTATTACCCCGGCCACAGGATCGCCATGCCGCCGCCACTGGCAGACGACAAGGTGACCTATGCCGACGGCACCAAGGCGACCCTCGACCAGGAAGCCTCCGACGTCGTCGAGTTCCTCGCCTGGGCGTCGGAGCCAAAAATGGAGGACCGCAAGCGCACCGGCGTTCGCGTCATCCTCTTCCTGCTGGCGATGGCCGGCCTGATGTACGCCGTGAAGCGCCAGGTCTGGGCCGACAAGCACTGACTGATTAGGTCAAGCATACGAACCGATAGTTCCGGATTGTTTCGATCGGCGGCTTGATCGGGTCGCAGTTCGTATTACGTCTCAAGGACGTTCCCTAACAGGAGGACGTCATGTGTGATTACTCACTGGAACTCTATCGTTCACGACCTGCAGTTCAAGAAGAGCAATACACCCTGCGCCGCTTCCCCAGCGGCACGATGGGCTTCACCGCCGGGCACGACTGCGACACCGCCGTCTGCATTCCAGCCGATGCGCATCTCCGGCTGGAGGGCATCGGCGAGACCGTGCAGCGCGCCTTCGGCATTGGGCCCGTCGAGGAAGTGGTGATGACCCGCCTGGAAGTCACGGGCCATGCGCACCGCGACGCCGTGCGGCTCGCCAGCGGCAAGGAGGTTCTTCTGCAGAGCCTCAATGCCGGCATCACGGCCGAGATGGTGAGCGCCATCTCCGACCTGACTGACGTCGAGACGCGGCCGTCCCGCGAGCTCGTCGACGCCTAGGCCTTCCTGAACCGGCGCTCGATCGCGTCGTGCCGCGCCAGCAGCCGGCGGGCGCGGTCGATCACCGGGATGTCGATCATCTTGCCATCGACGGTGAAGGAGCCGCGGCCTTGGGCTGCGGCTTTTTCGTCGGCGGCGATCAGCTTCCTGGCGTGCGCGACCTCGGCCGGCTCGGGCGTGAAGGCTTCGTTCAGCGCCTGCACCAGCCCGGGATGCACGCAGGTACCGCCCGAGAAGCCGAAGCGCCGCGCCCGCACGGCGCTCTTCTTGTAGGCGGCGGGATCGCTGTAGTCGGCCACTGTGCCCAAGATGCCGATCATCGCCACGTCGTGCGCTTGGGCGGCGAAGGCGACCAGCCGCTTGGGCAGTTCGAGGCTCTCATCGCTCGGGATCGAGCCGGTTTCCAGCGCGAAGTCCTCGCCGCCCAGCATCATCGAGATCAGCCGCGGCGCATGTGCCGCGATGTCGTCGATATGGGCCATCGCCCGCGGATGCTCGATCATGGCGCCGAAACCGACGCTGCCTGCTGGCATGCCGCGCTCGCGCTCGAGCTCGCTCACCGCCTCATCGAGCAATTTCAGATGCTGCACGCCTTCGGTCTTGGTGATGAACAGCGCCGAGAGGCCGGGTCGCACCGCCGCCTCGATGTCGGGGATGGCGAGCCGCAGCGGCCGATTGATGCGGACCGCCACGTCGGCGCCGCCGCGTGCCACCTTCTTCATCGTCTCGGGCAGCATCTCGCGCGCCCGGGGCTTCTCGGCCAGGGTCACGCTGTCCTCGAGATCGACCAGCACGCAGTCGGCGCCGCGCTCATGCGCCTTGTCGATGAACTTGGGCACATTGCCCGGCACGTAGAGGATCGAGCGCCAGACAGGCGGAACGGGTCGGTTCACTTCTTCTTTCCCTTGGCGATCGCGCCGGCCTGGCAGAGCTTGTCGTATTCGACTTCGCCCAGCAGCGGCTTCAGGAGCGCGTCGTTGTGCTCGCCGATGCTGGGCGCCG
>JABCYT010000227.1 GCA_013290035.1 Alphaproteobacteria bacterium | reverse complement strand
GGAAATACACGCCGCCGGTGCTGCACAAGGCGGCGATCGCCAAGGCTGCCGAGTAGATCAGGGCCGTCTCGATCAGGGGCGGCGCGCCGCGATCCGCTGCACCATCGCCATTTTCGGCTCGCTGATCATGCGCGCCTCGTAGGCCGTCACCGAAAGACGACCACGCACAAGCTCGAGCAGCTCGCCGTCCTTCAGCAGGAAGGCGGGCCGGCTCGGCTCGCCGAAGCGTTCGTTGCCCTCCATGAAAGTCTCGTAAAGCAGCACGCCTCCCGGCGCGAGCGCCTCCAGAAGCGTGGGGAAAAGTGGCCGATGCAGGTAATTGGTCACGCTCACCGCGCCGAAGGTGCGGCCGGGGAGGGGCCACGGCGATCCGTCCTCGAGGTCGGCCTGGACGATTTCGATGCCGGACTGTGCGTTGAGTCGGCTTGTATCTCGGTCGAGCGCCGTCACCTTGTGCCCGCGGTCGGCGAAGAAGCGGCTGTGGCGACCGCCTCCGGCCGCGACATCAAGGACGGCGGCTCCCGGGGCGATCAGGCCCGCCCATTGCACGATCCAGGACGATGGCGTCCCTCTTGCGTCAGCCACAATCGCACCCCATCATCGTTGGCACTCCCCGGTCGGGAGCGCCAACAGCGGAATTTCCTGTAATTTCATGATCCTATATCGACTGCGCTGCTCCAAAGGCCACGAATTCGAGAGCTGGTTCAAGGACAGCAAGACCTACGAACGCCAGGAAAAGAAGTCCCTGGTGGGCTGCGCCGTGTGCGGCGACGCCAAGGTCGCGCGGGCGCCCATGGCGCCGCGCCTCGGTAAAGGCAGCCAAAGGCCGGAGGTCGAAGCGCCAGTGGCGGCGGCCGCGCCGGCGCCCCCGCCGGAGCACCAGCAGATGGCGGCTCTGGCCAAACACATGCCGAAGGAGTTGCGCGAAGCCCTGCTCAAGGTGCGCGAGCAGGTCGAGAAGAACTGCGAGCATGTCGGCGACAAGTTCGCCGAGGAGGCGCGCAAGATCCACTACGGCGAGAGCGACAAGCGCGGCATCTATGGCGAGACCAGCGACGAGGAGGCCGAAGCGCTGGCCGATGAAGGCATCGAGTTCGGCCGCCTGCCCTGGGTTCCGAGGGGGAACTAGCTTCAGTCGTCCTGAGCGCAGCGAAGGACCTCATCGCCGCTTGCCACCGGCATGAGATCCTTCGCTTCGCTCAGGATGACAGTTTGCTCCCATACAGCATGTAATTCACGTCGAGGTCGTTCTTGTTGAGCGACCAGGCGCGGCTGAGCGGGCTGTAGACCACGCCCACGATCTCCTGCGCCTCGATGCCGGCGGCGCCGAGGCCGTTCACCACTTCCGAAGGCTTCAGGAACTTTTTCCAGTCGTGCGTGCCGCGCGGCAGCCAGCGCAGGATGTATTCCCCGCCGGCGATGGCCAGCGCCCAGGCCTTGGCGGTGCGGTTGAGCGTCGACAGGAAGAGCAGGCCGCCCGGCTTCACCATGTGGCCGCAGGATTTCAGGAACAGCGGGACGTCGGCCACGTGCTCGACGATCTCGAGCGCCAGCACGATGTCGAACCGGACGCCCGATGCGGCCAGCGCCTCGGCGGCACCCTGGCGATAGTCGATGGCCAGCCCCTGCTTCTCGGCATGCAGGGCGGCGACACGGACGTTGCGGGCCGCGGCATCGACGCCCGTCACGTGGCCCCCCAGACGGGCCATCGGCTCGCTGAGCAGCCCGCCGCCGCACCCGATGTCGAGCAGGCTGAGGCCCTGCAGCGGCCGGCCCGACAGAGCATCGCGCCGCCAGTGCGCCGCGGCGCGGTCGCGGATGTAGCCGATGCGCAGCGGGTTCAGCCGGTGCAACGGCGCGAACTTGCCGGCGGGGTCCCACCACTCCTCGGCGATGCGCGAAAAGCGCTCGATCTCGGCCGGATCGACGGTGGTATGCGCTGAATCGGCCATGGCTGCCCTTGACCCCTGCGGTGCTCACGGTGTCTATACCCCGCTTTCGAGCAGGTCCATGGCGCGCATCGTTCTCAAATTCGGCGGTACCTCGGTCGGCGACATCGACCGCATCAGGAATGTCGCGCGCAAGATCAAGGCCGAGGTCGACCGCGGCAACGAGGTCGCCGTGGTGACGTCGGCCATGTCGGGCGCGACCAACCAGCTCGTGAAATGGGTCAACGAGATCGCGCCGTTGCACGATGCCCGCGAGTACGACGTCGTGGTGGCGACAGGCGAGCAGGTGACGATCGGCCTGCTGGCGATGGCGCTGCAGCAGCAGGGCGTGAAGGCGCGCTCCTGGATGTCGTGGCAGATCCCCATCCGTACCGATGCGGCCCACACCAAGGCGCGCATCGTCGACATCGAGACGGCCGACATGGCGCGCGCCATGAAAGCGGGCGAGGTGCCGATCGTGCCGGGCTTCCAGGGCCTGTCGCCCGAGGGCCATGTGACGACGCTGGGCCGCGGCGGCTCCGACACCTCGGCGGTGGCGCTGGCGGCCGCGCTCAAGGCCGACCGCTGCGACATCTATACCGACGTCGACGGCGTCTACACGACCGACCCGCGGATCGTCGAGAAGGCGCGCAAGATCGACCAGGTGACCTACGAGGAAATGCTCGAGATGGCGTCGCAGGGCTCCAAGGTGCTGCAGACGCGTTCGGTCGAGCTGGCGATGAATCATCACGTGCGCGTGCAGGTGCTGTCGTCGTTCGACGCGGCAGTGGGCAGCGACCTGCCCGGCACGATGGTTGTGGACGAGGAAGAGATCATGGCCCAGGGGCTCGAGAAATCCGTCGTGAGCGGCATCGCCTTCTCCAAGGACGAGGCCAAGATCACGGTGACGCGCGTGGCCGACCGGCCGGGCGTCGCCGCGGCGATCTTCGGTCCGCTGGCCGACACCAACATCAACGTCGACATGATCGTGCAGAACGTGTCGCTCGACGGCAGCTCGACCGACATCACCTTCACGGTGCAGCGCGCCGACCTCGCGCGGGCGGTCGAGCGGCTGGAACGGGCCAAGGTCGACCTCAAGTTCGCCGAGATCAAGGCTGACATCAACGTCGCCAAGGTCTCGGTGATCGGTGTCGGCATGCGCAGCCATACCGGCGTGGCGCTCAAGATGTTCGAGACCCTGGCCGCCAAGGGGATAAACATCCAGGTGATCTCGACCTCGGAGATCAAGATCAGCGTGCTGGTGGCCGCCGAGTATACCGAGCTCGCCGTCCGCGCCTTGCACACAGCTTACGAGCTGGATGCCGCCTGACGGCACCAGTTTCCTTCTCGCTTGTGCGAAGAAGGCTGCGCGAACAAGCGGGTAGGCAGTTCGGCGCGGGTCTTGCTATAAGCACGCCATGCGCGCCGACCGCTTCCATATGGCCTGCCAAAATGCCCGCCTGACCCCCCGCCCGAGCCGCGCTCTGATTGAGGGGGCTGCGACGGCATGGCGCGTCTGCGCATGCGTGATCGACCGTAGCTTTGTCGTCATCCGACTCAAGCATCTAGCGGTCTGACCATGGAGAGATCGACTCCTTTGGCCGGACCGCGAATGCTCCTAAAGCGGCTCCGGGACACGATGGCGCGTGCCGACTCCGTCGAGGACACGCTGGGCGAGGTCGTGCGCCTGGTCGCCAACGAGATGGTGGCCGAGGTCTGCTCGATCTATCTCCTGCGCGCCGGCGAGGTGCTCGAGCTGTTCGCCACCCAGGGCCTCAATCCCTCGGCGGTGCACCGCACGCGCCTCAGGGTCGGCGAGGGCCTGGTCGGCGACATCGCGGCCCATGCCCGGCCGCTGGCGCTCGACGACGCGCAGAGCCACCCGCAATTCGCCTACCGCCCGGAAACCGGCGAGGAGATCTATCACTCGCTGGCCGGCGTGCCGATCGTGCGCGCCGGTCGCATGCTGGGCGTGGTGGTCGTGCAGAACCGGACCCGTCGCCAGTACGACGAGGAAGAGATCGAGACCCTGCAGACCATCGCCATGGTGCTGGCGGAGCTGATCTCGGCCGGCCACTTCGTCAGCCCCAACGAGGTGCAGCAGGTCGACGGGCTGGGCCTGCTGCCGCTGCGCGTCGACGGCGTGCAGCTGACGCCGGGCGTCGCCATCGGCCACGCCGTCCTGCACGAGCCGCGCATCGCCATCCACAAGGTGGTGGCCGAGGATATCGGTCAGGAACTGGCGCGCTTCGAGGATGCCGCGCACGGCGTGCGCGAGGACATCGACCGCATGCTCGAGGCGCACGACATGCAGTCGGGCGAGCAGCGCGAGATCCTCGAGACGTTCCGCATGTTCATCGACGATCGCGGCTGGCTCGAGCGGGTGCGCGAGGCGGTGGGATCCGGTCTCACCGCCGAAGCCGGCGTGCAGCGCGCTTTCGACGACGTGCGCGCGCGGCTCGGCCAGTCGAGCGACCCCTACATCCGCGAGCGGCTGAGCGATCTGCAGGATCTCACCAACCGTCTGCTGCTGCGCCTGTCGGGCCGCGTCGCCGCCGATCCCAGTTCGCTGCCCGACGACATGATTGTCATCGCCCGCGACATGGGCCCGGCGGAACTGCTCGACTACGACCGCACGCGGCTGCGCGGACTGGTGCTCGAGGAGGGCTCGGCGCTGAGCCACGTGGCGATCGTGGCACGCGCGCTCGACATCCCTGTCGTCGGCCGCGCGCCCGACGTGCTGGCGCGGATCGAGGCGGGCGATCCGATCGTGGTCGACGGCGACAGCGCCCAGGTGCTGGTGCGGCCGGCCGAGGACATCCTGCAGACCATCTATGCCGCGATCGACGCGCGTGACGAGCGCCGGCGCAAGTACGCGGCGCTGCGCGACCTGCCGTCGACGACGCGCGATCAGGCGCGCATCTCGCTGCACATGAATGCCGGCCTGCTGATCGACATGCAGCATCTCGACGATACCGGCGCCGATGGAGTCGGCCTCTATCGCACCGAGATTCCGTTCATGGTGCGTTCGGAATTTCCCGACGTCGACGCGCAAGCCTGGCTTTACAGCCGCGTGCTCGACCTGGCCGACGGCCGACCGGTCACTTTTCGCACGCTCGACGTCGGCGGCGACAAGGTCCTACCCTATGTCGGTGCGTTGGGCGACGACAATCCCGCCATGGGCTGGCGCGCCATCCGCATCGGCCTCGACCGGCCGGCCATGTTGCGCGGGCAACTGCGCGCTCTGATCCTGGCGGCCAACGGCCGGCCCCTGTCGATCATGTTCCCGATGATCGCCGATGTGAGCGAGCTTTTGAGCGCCCGGCGACTGCTCGACCTCGAATTGGAGCGCGCCAAGCGGCGCGGGCAGGCCATGCCCGAGCGACTGCGTGTTGGCGTTATGTTCGAGGTGCCGGCGCTGGCCTGGCAACTCGACAGCCTGTTGCCGCAGGTCGACTTTATTTCGGTGGGTACGAACGATCTCGTGCAGTTCCTTTATGCCGCCGATCGCGGCAACAGCCGCGTGGCCGCCCGCTACGACAGCTTGTCCCCCGCGGTGCTTCGGCTGCTACATTTTGTGGTTGAGAAGGTACGGCCGGCCGGTGTGGACCTTGCCGTGTGTGGCGAGATGGCCGGTCGGCCGGTCGAAGCCCTGGCCCTTCTGGCGATCGGCGTGCGCAGCCTGTCGATGGCGCCCGGTGCCATCGGACCGGTGAAAGCGATGATCCGCTCGCTCGATCTCGGCGAGGCAACAGGTTTCATGAACGCTGCGCTTACACAACCTGATCGTCCCCTGCGCGAGACGCTTCGTTTGTTCGCTTGTGATCACTCGATCGAAATTTAACGACCAGAAGTCGAATCGGGTTTTGCCCTGTCATGAGGGCTCTGCTAAAAATCACCAACGAGGGGACAAGCAGGGTTCATCATGCCTGATCAGGTCGATTGGCGTGCGCTGGAGCGCGAGGCCTCACCGGGCCGGGCGGTTGGTCGTTTGCTGCGTGACCAGCGTGAAGCGCGAGGCCTCGGTCTGTCGGAGGTCGAGAAAAGCCTGCGCATTCGTCATCAGCATCTCGAGGCGATCGAAGAAGGTCGCTTCGACAAGCTGCCCGGCGCCGCTTACATACCGGCCTTCCTGCGCGCCTATGCAGTGCATGTCGGTCTCGACGCCGAGAAGGTGATGACGGCCTATCATCTTTCCGGTCCGGTTCCGATCAAGCGTCCTCTCACCTTGCCGGCGGACTTCCCGATCGTCGAAAAGCGCGCGC
>JABCYT010000226.1 GCA_013290035.1 Alphaproteobacteria bacterium | reverse complement strand
GCTTCGTGGCAACTACTCCCTGATGCTGAACCGAGCCTCGGCAATTTGCGCGTCTGTGTAGTGGTCTGTCCGCATGTATTCCTTGGCGCGATCAAGGAAGTGGTGATCGAACAGCGGCGCGTCGAGGAACCCCAAGACGACCTCGTAGGACTCCACCAATTCATCCTTCAGAAATACATCAACGATCCTGGTCGCCACCGCAGCCCCCATACGGTGCCGGCTGACTAGCATTCTTGTTTGTCAGAGATGTTAAGCCGCCTTAAGAAGTCGAAGGGGCGGGCTTCAATGCCTCGACCACCAAAGCTTCTCAGGCCGTGCAGACTCCAGAGGAATTTCCATCGTCACGCCTGCATCCTCGCGAACGGCAGAAGACCACCGGCACATCAGCCGGCTCATGCTTTTCTTCGCCATCGTCTATGTCGTCGAAGGCATCGGCCAGGCGCGCGTCGGCGTCATCTTCCAGCCCCTCAATAATTACCTGAAGGTCATTGGCTGGACTCCGGTTCAGGTCACCGCCTATCTCGCCATCCTCAACTTCCCGTGGATCATCAAGCCCGTTCTTGGCCTGGTCTCCGATTTCGTTCCGCTGTTTGGCTATCGGCGAAAGAGCTACTTGATCGTATCGAGCGTTTGTGCGGTCGGCGCCTATGCCTGGATCGCCCGGCTGACCGAGCCCGGCGAGTTCGCGTTGTTGCTCGTGCTCACCTCGTACGCCATGGCCACGTCGAGCACCCTGTGCGGTGCGCTGCTGGCGGAGAACGGTCAGAGCTATCGTCTCAGCAGCACATTCGTCAGCCAGCAGTGGCTGTGGTTCTACATCGCCATCATGGCGAGTGCGTTCGTCGGCGGGGCGCTGGTCGAGCGTCTGTCGCCGCTTTCGGCGTTGCAGGCGGCCGCCGCTATCGCGGCGGTCGCTTCCACAGCGATCGTCTTTGCCTCGCTGTTCCTTCTCGACGAGAGGAAGAGCAGGGCCAGTCGGCTGGAAATGCGGCAGACGTTTCAAAGCATCGTCGCGGCGTCGAAATCCACGAAGCTGTACATCGTCGCCTTGTTCCTTTTTCTCTATTCCTTCGCCCCGGGCTTCGGCACGCCGCTCTATTACTTCATGACCGACGAGCTCAAGTTCTCGCAGGCGTATATCGGCATTCTCGGCTCGATCGCCTCTGCCGGCTGGATCGCCGGCGCCCTGGTGTATCGGTGGTTTCTGCAGAAGATGAGTTCGAAGGCGCTGTTGTATCTCAGCATCGTGCTCGGAACGCTGGCGGCCGCCTCGTTTCTGTTGCTCACGGATGAGGTCAGCGCGGCGATCGTGAATTTCGCCAACGGCGCCGCCATGATGATCGCCACCATCGCCTCGCTCACGCTCGCTGCGGACTACTGTCCCAGGCGCTCGGAGGGCTTCGCATTCGCCGGGCTGATGTCGATCATGAATCTCGCGGATGTATTCTCCAACAACGTCGGCGCTTTCCTGTATGAGCGTGTCTTCCACGACCAGCTTGGGCCTCTCATCATCGTCTCGGCCGCCACCACGGCGTTCGCCCTGGTCCTCGTTCCTCTGCTTCGCCTCGATGGCAAACCCCAGTGAGGCAAATCTCGGCGATTGCGCCGTTCACCGATAGACCTCGAACGCCTGCGCAAAGGCGCAATGCGAGGCCTGCGGCTCGGTTTGGATGACCTACACCGAGATCGGCCCGGGCCGACAGGACGCGATGAATGTGCGGGTGACGAAGGACTTTATTTGACGATCGACCACCAACGGGCGTGTGAATTCCAGGACGCGCGGCCACGTACTGCCAATCGGCGCACGGCGCTTTCCGGCCCCCGCCTCCACATCTGCGAGACCGGATCGCGAACGGACCACAATCCCTAGGATTGCGAAAAATGCTGCAGGCGCTGCACTTACGCGGTGTAGAGTTTGTCTGTGGATAAGGGGTCCACAGGAGGGTTCGTATGGCCGTGCGTCCGTCGTGGGAAGGGCATTTGCGCTTGTCCCTGGTGACTTGTCCCGTCGCGCTCTATCCGGCGACGACCGAAGCGGAGACGGTCCGCTTCAATCTGATCAATCCCGCCACCAACAACCGCATCAAGATGAAGACCGTCGACGCCGGCACCGGCGAGGAGGTCTCGCGCGGCGACCTGGTGAAGGGCTTCGAGGTCGCCAAGGGCGAGTATGTCCTGTTCGACAAGGAAGAGCTCGACGCCGTGAAGCTCGAATCGACGCGCATCATCGACATCGAGAAATTCGTGCCGCGCGCGTCGATCGACCGCCTGTACTGGGACACGCCCTATCACCTGGTCCCGGTGGGCAAGACCGGCATCGAAGCCTATGCCGTGATCCGCGCCGCCATGGCCAAGCAGAACAAGGTGGCGATCGGCCGCCTCGTGATGAGCACCCGCGAGCGCATCTGCGCCATCGAGATCGAGGAAGGCGCGCTGGTGCTCAACACGCTGCGCACGGCGGAGGAGGTGCGGGCGATCGACGCCATCGGCAGCCCCGACCTGCCCAAGCCCGATCCGCAGATGCTGCAGATCGCCGAGAAGATCGTCGAGCAGCAGTCGGGCGAATTCGATCCCAGCGAGTTCCGCGACCGCTACGAGGAGGCCTTGCGCGCGCTGATCGACCAGAAGCGCAAGGGCAAGTCGGTCAAGACGTCGGCCAAGCCCGCCAACGACGACACTAAGGTCATCGACCTCATGGCGGCGCTCAAGAAGAGCCTGGGCGCCGGCGCCGAGCGGCGGCAGGCCGCGGGCAGCAAGAAGAAACCAGGCGGCCGGAGGGCGGCATGATGGGCACGCAACTTCCACTGCCCGCCCGCTGGGCCCTCGCCCGGCAGTCGCGCCGCGACCCGGGCGAGCGCCTCGCCGCGCTGCGGCGTGACGCGACGGAGACCAAGGCCCTGATCCGCGAGGCGCTCGATGCCCTGGCCGCGCGCCACGACATCACGGCCAAGGACATCGAGTACGCCATGGCCCACGCCGACGACCTGCTGGCCGACGCCATCTACAACGTCGAGCGCGACCTCGAGCGCGAGATCGAAGGCGAGGAGCCGGTCTAGGCTCGCCGATCATGTCTATAAGGCGCGGGCACGCGGCAGAGGGCCTGCCCTGAGTGTAGTCGAAGGACGCGGCCGCTGATGCTGATCAGTCGTCGGCCCCCGCCATCTCCTGGAAAATCTGCGACAACATGTGAACGTCATAAGGCTTGGCAATAAACCGCCCGCGGTCAGGCAGGTCATTCGCCCCGATATGCCAACGACCGGAGGTGACGATCAGTTCGACGGGCGGCCAGCGGTCGCGAACGGCGTGCGCCAGCCTTAGCCCATCCATCGATCCCGGCATATGGATGTCCGTGAACACCAGGCGCACGTCGTCGGCGCGCGCTTCGAGAATGGCGAGCGCCTCGTCCGCCGTGGTGGCCGCGAGCGCCTCAAATCCGGCGTCCTGCACGATTGCGACCGCCATCAGCCGCAGGAGCGGTTCGTCCTCGACCACGAGAATGGCTGGGTTTGCAATTGTCATTATCCGGCACACGCGCTGCGGACAGCCAGTTTTGAGGACCGCTTACTACCAGCGGCGGGCGCGCACCTCCGTCGGGCCCCGGAAGCGCTCCAATCTGCGGCTCGTCGAGAATAGTAGGCTGCGCAACGGGCGTGGACTGTTCCCTATTGAACAAGTCGGCTCTTCGGATTGGCCCAAACGGGATCGCGAGGCCGCCTCAAGGCCGTGGGCAATCCCATTCACAGTATCAGCTCGGTCTATGGCTGGGCTGAGGTGTGATCTTGAAAGATACCTCCGCACTGGCCAACTGCGGTTGAGGCCGTGCAGGTTCAGAGTCGGTCCCGCCGCTCCTTCTTCTTTCGGCTTCCGGCGTCAATCAAGGTCACCGCTGCCTCTCTGGCCGCGCGCACGAACGCCGGATCGCCGCGCACCAGGCTTGTAGCAATCGCGCCGTCCAGCAGGAGGGCGAGCTGCGTGGCGAGGCCGTCGGCGTCGGCGATGCCCAGGCGCGACAGCAGATCGCGGAACCACAGCCTGCGGCGCTCCTTGAAGGCGACGGCCAGCCGGCCGATGTCGCGGACCTCCTGGCCGAGCTCGGCGACGGCGTTGACGAAGGCGCAGCCGCGAAAAGTCCGGCTGGCAACCGAGCGCTCGAGCCGGTCGAACGCGCCCAGGATCTGCTCGAGGGGCGGCCGGTCGGTGATCTCGAGCTCGACCAGGCGGCGCGACAGGTAGGCCGCGATCAGCGCGTCCTTCGACGGATAGTGGTTGTAGAGGGTGCGCTTGCTGATGCCGATTTCGTCGGCCACCGTGTCGACGCCGATCGCGCGGATGCCCTGCCGGTAGAACAGCCGATCGGCGGTCTCCAGGATTCGCGCCTCGATCTCTTCCTTGGCGGGCCATCGGCTCATGATAACACCGATCTGTGTAATTGTGCTTGACAGGTTCCAGCGATTCCCCCTTAGGTAACTACACAGATCTGTGTAGTCAAGAGGAGCGACCATGAGTGACTGGCGCGCGCTTCGCCCTGTCATGCCGATCCTGGTCGGCGCGTCGATCATGCTGACGCTCAGCATGGGCATTCGCCAGACGTTCGGTCTGTTTCTTCGGCCGGTCACGCATGACATTGCACTCAGCGTCTCCGACTTCACCTTGGCCTTCTCGATCCAGAACCTCACCTGGGGCCTGCTGCAGCCGATCGCCGGCGCCCTGGTCGTGCGGCTGGGCTTTCGGCCGATCCTCCTGGCGGGGGCGGCGCTTTATCTTGCCGGCCTGCTGACCTTAGCGGCGGCCTACGACCTGCTGGGCTTTCTCGCCGGCGGCGGGCTCATGATCGGCGTTTCGCTCGCCTGCACGGCCTCGGCCATGGCGCAGGCGGCGGCCTCGCGCGTCGTGCCCGCGCGCGTCCGCAGCCTCGTGCTCGGGATCATCACCGGCGCGGGCACCCTGGGCGCGCTGGTGGCGGCCCCGCTTGCGCAGGCGGTGATGGCCGATCATGGCTGGCGCTGGGGCATGCTGGCGCTCTTCGCCTTCGCCCTGCTGCTGCTGCCGGCGACCTGGTTCGCCGGTCGAGTCGATCGCATCCCGCTGCCGCCATCGGCGGGCGGACAGATCGCCGACGCCACGGTCGCCGGCGCGATCCGCTCGGCGTTGGCCCGGGCGCCGTTCGTGGTGATGACTGCCGCCTACTTCGTCTGCGGCATGCAACTGCTGTTCATCGCCACGCACCTGCCGTCCTATCTGGCGATCTGCGGCATGGACCCGATGCTGAGCGCCCAGGCCCTGGGCGTCATCGCCCTGTTCAACGTGGCCGGCAGCCTGTTCTTCGGTTGGGCGGGCGGCCATTGGCCCAAGCTCGTCCTGCTCGGCGGCATCTACGTCGCCCGGTCGCTTGTCCTCGGATGGTATTTCCTGGCTCCGCCGACGCCCGTCACCACGCTGGCCTTCGCGGCGATGATGGGTTTCCTGTGGCTGGGCGTCGGCCCGCTGGTCGCGGGCTCGGTGGTCGAGATGTTCGGGCTGCGCTGGCAGGCCATGATCCAGGGCCTTGCCTTCATGAGCCATCAACTGGGCAGCTTCGTCGGCGCGTTCGGCGGCGGCCTGCTGTTCGACAGGTTCGGCTCCTACGACCTGGCGTGGCGGTTGGGGGTCGGTATGGGGCTCGCAGCCGGCATCGTGCAGATCGCCTTCGCCCTCGCGCGGCCGCCGCGCCTGGCAACGACGTGACGGCGCGCCCAGCAAAGACGTGCGAACGGGAAGTCTTTTCGATCTGGTCTCCCCAGAACGTGCGCGAGTCCTCCGGTGGCGGCCCTTCGAGGAAGCCGAGATAGGCCCGTTCGCGGGCAACGACGTCGACGCAGTGCCACACGCCGTCAATATCCTTGATCCGCGCGGTCCTGATTTCAACGGGCGCAGATCGCGCCATGCGGTTTCCCTCGCTCGTATTCCGAATTTACTCGCCACGCCGGCCGGCGCGGGAAGAACGCGGAGGTGCCGGGTCAATAGCCTAGCTTTCAAACTCGCGGGCGAGCAATCCCATCATGACATCGTCGTGCCACTCTCCGGAGATAAACGCGGCCTCACGCTCTCGTCCTTCTTCGACAAAGCCGCAGGCCAGGTAACAGCGGATTGCGCGGACGTTGTAGGCAACGACACGCAGACCCACTCTGTGCAGTCTCAACACATGGAATGCGTGC
>JABCYT010000225.1 GCA_013290035.1 Alphaproteobacteria bacterium | reverse complement strand
TGTGCGGCGTCGTCATGGTCGTTTCTCCCCTACTTGCCCCTGAAGGCGGGCTGGCGCTTGGCGAGGAAGGCCGCGACGCCTTCCTTGAAATCCTCGCTGCGGCCCAGCTCGCGCTGGAAGTCGCGCTCGATGTCGAGCTGCTGGCCGAGGTCGTTGCCGCTCGCGCGGTTCATCGCCTCCTTGATGCGGGCGAGCGACAGGGCCGGCCCCTCGGCCAGCCGGCGCGCCAGCTCGGTCGCCGTCTTCATCAGCGCGCCGTCCTCGACGACGTCCCAGATCAGGCCCCATTGCTTGGCCTGCCCGGCCGCGATCTGCGGCGCCAGCATGGCGAGCGCGCGCGCCCGCTGCTCGCCCACCAGCCGCGGCAGGAACCACGTGCTGCCGCCGTCGGGCAGCAGGCCGATGCGGGCGAAGGCCTGCAGGAAGGACGCTGATTTGCCGGCAATGGCGATATCGGAGGCGAGCACGAAGCTCATGCCGACGCCCGCCGCCACGCCGTTCACCGCCGACACGATCGGCTTGGGCAGGGCGCGCATGAGGCGGATCACCGGATTGAAGTACTTCTCGAGGGCGGCGCCCGAATCGGCGGTGGCGCTCACCTCGCGGTCGGGATCGGCGAGATCGGCGCCGGCGCAGAAGCCGCGGCCCGACCCGGTCAGCAGCACGGCGCGCACCGCGGAGTCTGCCGCCAGGTCCTCCCAGCAGAGCTTGATCTCCGCGATCATCTTGCGCGACACCGCGTTCAGCCGCTCCGGCGCGTTGAAGGTGAGCGTCGCCAGGCCAGCGTCCTTGGCGAGCAGGATCTTGTCGTAGGCCATCGCCTCAGTGTCCGGTGAAGTTGGCCGGCCGCTTGGCGAGGAAGGCTGCGACGCCCTCCTTGTAGTCGGCGCTGCGGCCCAGCGCGCGCTGGCTGTCGCGCTCGAGATCGAGCTGCTGGTCGAGCGTGTTGGTGGCCGCCACGTTGATCGCCTGCTTGATCGCGGCATAGGACAGCGTCGGGCCGGCGGCGAGGCGATGCGCAAGCTTCTTGGCCTCTTCCATCAGCGCCGAATCGTCCAGCACCTGCCAGGCCATGCCCATGCGCTGGGCCTCCTCGGCCGGCACCGAGCTGCCCAGCATGGCGAGCGCGCGGGCGCGGGCATCGCCCACGGTATGCGGCAGGAACCAGGTGCCGCCCAGATCGGGGAGCAGCGAGATGCGCACGAAGGCCTGGTCGAAGCGGGCCGAGCGCGCCGCCAGCACGATATCGCAGGCGAGCGCCAGGTTGGCGCCGCCGCCCGCCGCCACGCCGTTCACCGCCGCCACGATCGGCTTGGGCAGCGCGCGCATGGCGCGGATCATGGGGTTGAACAGGCGGTCCATGGCGGCGCCGAGATCGGGCTGGCCGCCGGCATCGGGATCGCCGGGACCGCCATTCGCCAGGTCGGCGCCGGCGCAGAAGCCGCGGCCGATGCCGGTCAGCAGGACGGCGCGGATATCCTTGTCGTCGCGGGCGCGCCCCAGCTCGTGGTTCATCGCCTCGATCAGGCCGGGGCTCATGGCGTTGAGCCGCTGCGGCCGGTTCAGCATGAGGGTGAGCACGCCGCCTTCCAGGGCGGCGATGACGGGCGTTCTGTCCATGGCGCCGGAGACTGGCACGGGAGGCCCCCTCGCCGCCACTCTCCCCGCGCCATCCGGTCGCGTCGCATCGCGGCACGCGCTCCCTTATCCCGGCACGCGATGGCCAAGATCCTGATCCTGGTCGGCACCGAATCGGGCAATGCCCAGATGGTGGCCGACGCGCTGAAGCCAGTGCTCGAAGACGCCGGCCATGCGGTCGACGTCAACGACAAGGCGGCGTCCGTCGGCGACCTCGAGGCGCACGACGTGCTGCTGGTGATCTGCGCGACCCATGGCTCGGGTGACATCCCGACCAACATCCTGCCGCTGGCGGAGACGCTCGAGCGCGAGCGTCCCGATCTGTCCGGTCACCGCTACGGCGTCATCGCGTTGGGCGACATGACCTACCAGGACACGTTCTGCGGCGGCGGCAAGAAGGTCGACCAGGTGTTCGAGCTGTGCGGCGCCCGCAAGGTCGGCGAGCGTCTGGAGGTCGATGCGTCCAGCCAGCCGCTGCCCGACGAGGAGGCGCTCGCCTGGATCGAGGGCTGGAAGAACCTGGTCGACTAGCTCGGCAGGGTGAAGACCTCGACCGGATCGACGATGCCGCGCAGGTGGTGGAAGCCCATCGACACCAGCGGCTGGGTGCAGACCTCCTTGAAGTCGGCCGAGGCCAGCACCGGCACCTTGAGCTCCTTGGTCAGGCTCTCCAGCCGCGCGGCGCGGTTGACGGCGGGGCCGATGACCGTGAAGTCGAGCCGGTCCTCGGTGCCGACATTGCCGAAGGTCACCGCGCCGACATGCAGGCCGATGCCGAAGCGCACCGGATCGCGGCCGCCGGCGGCGCGCGCCTCGTTGGCCGCCTCGATGTCGCTCATCAGCCGGCGCGCCGCGCCCAGGGCGGCGCCGGTGATCATCGGCAGGAACAGCGCGTCCTCGGCCGGGAAGTAGCCCATCACGCCGTCGCCGATGAACTTCAGGATCTCGCCGCCATGGGCGCCCAGCGCGTCGCCCACCAGTTGCAGGTAGTTGTTGAGGAGCTCCATCACCTCGGACGGCTCCAGACGCTCGTTCATGCCGGTGAAGTCGCGCAGGTCGGAGAACCACAGCACGGCGCGGATCTCCTCGCCCTCGCCGCGCCGGATGGCGCCGTTCAGGATGCGCTGGCCGACCTGGCGGCCGAGATAGGTGTTGGCCACGGTCTCGGCGACGCTGCGCTCGATGTGCATCTCGATCACCGCGCCGATCATGTCGACCAGACACGTGAGATCGGCGATGTCCTCATCGGAGAAACCGGTGCGGCTGTCGGTGGCGAAGGTGACGACGGGCACCGGCCCGTCGCGGCGGATGCGCATGGGCAGGGCATAGTAATCGGTGCCGCCGTCGGCCTTCACGTCGCGCAACGTCACATGATGCTCTTCGCCCACGTCCTTCAGGCGGTAGCGCACCGCCCGGCCCTGCTCGCGCGCCTCCTGCATCGGGCTGCCGATATAGGACGGGGTGAACTGGATGCCGTAGGCGCGGGCGATCGTCTGCACCTTCTCGCCGCGCCGCCACATGAAGCCCATCGCCTGGAGCTGCGGATGGATGAGCTGCAGGCCGATATAGACGCGCCATACCGGAATGCCGGTCTGCAGCATCTTGTTCATCAGGCGTTCGACGAAGGCCGCCGGCGTGGGCACGAGGCGACCCTCATGCACCAGCCATTCGGCGACCGGCGCCAGGCGCTCACCCGCGGAGAGGCCGGCGTTCAAGCGCCGACCACCGCCGCCACCTCCTCCGACGAGGTCCGGAAGACCTTGCTGGTCGAGAGATCGGCGATCTTGTCGATGTTGTCGGCCACGTCCTCGACCGTGGGCGCGCGGCCCTTGATGCGCAGGCCGGGCGCCTCGCGATACTCGATGCGCGCGAAGTAGCCCGCGCCTGCGCTCCAGATGTCGCCGGTGCGCTGGCACTGCTCGCTGCAGAGATAGGCGACCATGGGCGAGACGAACGCCGGATCGAGCCGGGCCAGCATCTCGGGCGTCATCAGGCTCTCGGTCATGCGCGTGCCGGCGACCGGCGCCAGCGCATTGACCAGCACATTGTACTTCTGGCCCTCGAGACGCAGCGCATTCATGAAGCCTACGACGGCAAGCTTGGCGCCGCCATAGTTCGCCTGGCCGAAATTGCCGTAGATGCCGGAGTTCGACGAGGTCACCACGATCCGGCCATAGGCCTTGGCGCGCATGATCGGCCAGGCGGCGTGCGTGACATAGGCGGTGCCGAGGAAATGCACCTTCACCACGAAGTCGAAATCCTCGACCGTCATGTTGTGGAAGGTCTTGTCGCGCAGCACGCCCGCATTGTTGACCACGATGTCGATCGTGCCGAACGAATCGACCGCGGTCTTGACGATGTTGGCCGCGCTCGCAGGCTCGGCCACCGAATCGTAGTTCGGCACCGCCTGCCCGCCCGCCTTCTTGATCTCGGCCACCACCTTGTCGGCGGCGGCATGACCGCCCCCTTTGCCGTCGACCGCGCCGCCCGGATCGTTCACCACCACCCTGGCGCCGCGGCTGGCCAGCAGCAGCGCATGCGCGCGGCCGAGCCCATTGCCGGCGCCGGTGACGATGGCGACGCGATTGTCGAAGCGGATTGTCATTCCCCGTTCTCCCCTAAGGCCTTGTTCTTAATCACGCCGCAGCGGTCGCATTGGTATGTTTGTTCGCAGCTCGCTTGTTTCAACCCTGCAGGCAGCGCTGTCATAGCCCCGGTTTCTAGGCGGCTCGTGGCGAGCGTTCGCCTTGCAGACGATAGGGCTGCACGAGAATGTCGGTCGGCAGATCCCATGCGCTTGAGAGTTTGCGAATGACCGACAAGGACATCGGCCGCTTGCGATTGAGGATCGCCGAGGCCAATGACCGCGATCCCAATAGCCGAGCCAAGTCCGCTTGACCCAATCCGCGATCGCTCATATGCGCCTCGATCGCCGCAATCGGCTCCGGCAGGTCGATCGGGTCGTGGATGGCTTCGTAGGCGGCGACCAGCGCTGCAAGGACCTCCAAACGATCAGCCTGCGGCGATCCGCGCTTCGCGCCCATTAGGCGCTCGATTTCAGCCAAGGCTCGATCATGGTCGGCCCGTGTACGAATGGGTTTAAGTGGCATATGGCATCCTCAAATAGTCCTTGCATCGATCCGGTCGTAGGCCGCGTGAACGCCGATGAACCTGACCAACACCAATCCAACGGCATAGTCGATTTTCACAACCAGACGGTACTTGTTGCCACCGATGTCGAAAATCGCCCGATTGCCTGCAACGAAATCAACCGCGGCGCCGAACTGGGCTCGCAAATCGCTTGGCCGCAACCAACGTGCCCGGACGGCGCGTGCATACCAAAGTTTGAGTGGCGCTTCTGCTGGCGGGTGACGCAACCAGAATTCCCGCAACGTCCTCTTGGCGATGACTTGCACATCACCTATCTAGCATGTTCTCAAAATGTGAACAATGGCCGCCCATGAAGGCGGTCGAGGCCGTGGCGCAGGCATTCTCGACGTTGAACATCGGCACGCGCTCGGGAAACAGCCCCTCCTCGACCAGCGGCTGGAACAGCGCCTGGGCGCGGATCGAGTTCTGGCCCCAGAAGCCCATGCCGTAATTGCCCAGCCAGCCCGATTCGCTATCGGCGCCCTTGTCCATGTCGGCGTCGGCCAGCGTGCCATATAGGCCTCGCGCGCCAGTTCGGCGAAGCTCATGCCGGGATGCTTCTTGAAGACGGTGGTGTCGGCGCCGATCACGTTAGACGTCGCGCATTGTGGTTCCTTTGGGGCGTGTCCCTTCGATTGGCTTTCGCGGCATTTGAGCGTATCCAAGCGGCCTACACTAGGAGAACCGACATGGCCGTAATGGCCCCTGTACAGGCACAAGCAAGAGCCCCTCAAGTCGACGCCGCCATCGCCGAGCTCAAGAAGCTCTACGGCGAGCGGGTGAGCACGGCGCACGCCGTGCGCGAGCAGCACGGCAAGGATATCTCCTTCCACGAGGCGCATCTGCCCGACGCCGTGGTGTTCGCCGAATCGACTGAGGAAGTGCAGCGGATCGTCCAGCTTTGCGCGCGTCACAAGACGCCGATCATCGCTTTCGGCACCGGCACCTCGCTGGAGGGCCATATCAGCGCGCCCAACGGCGGCATCTCGCTCGACGTCAGCCGCATGAACAAGGTGCTGGCGGTGAACGAGGCCGACCTCGACGTGGTGGTGCAGCCCGGCGTCACGCGCAAGCAGCTCAACGAATACATCCGCGCCACCGGGCTCTTCTTCCCGATCGATCCCGGCGCCGACGCCTCGCTCGGCGGCATGGCGAGCACGCGCGCCTCGGGCACCAACGCGGTGCGCTACGGCACCATGCGCGAGAACGTGCTGGCGCTGCAGGTCGTGACGGCCGACGGCCGCCTGATGCGGCTGGGCCGCCGCTCGCGCAAGTCCTCGGCGGGCTACGACCTCGTGAAGCTGTTCGTGGGCTCCGAGGGCACGCTGGGCATCATCACCGAGATCACGCTCAGGCTCTACGGCATCCCCGAATCCATGGCCTCGGCCACCTGCGCCTTCGATTCGCTGGAGG
>JABCYT010000224.1 GCA_013290035.1 Alphaproteobacteria bacterium | reverse complement strand
CGCTATGCACCGCCAACGTGATGATGCACGAGTCGAACGCTCGTGCGTCGATATCGCAGGCGCCCGTGCCGGGGTTGACGACGAAGGCGGGAAACGACGAGGGCTGCAGCGACAGGCGCAACGCAGCGCCGGCCGGAACGGTGGCGCAAAGCGCGCGCATGGCGATGATCCTCGGGCCGGGCGTATGGGAATCCGCCACGCGCAGATAGCCTTGCGTCAGGGTGATGGCGCGGCCATCTGGCGTCACTTGCGACAGCACTGCACAAAGGTCGTGCGTGGGGGCGTCGGCATCGACGTCGATCTCGGCCCGGACGCAGCCTGCCAGAAACAAGGGAGCAGCCAGCGGCGCCGACGTGTAGCAGGCGACATCCGTGCGTCCGTCGAGCGCGCTGCGGTCCTGCGGCCCCGGCGGCTGGCCGTCATGGCCGCCCAGCGACGGCACCGGCCGCCACGGATCATGGACCACGACGTCGACGCTGGGCCGCGCCGGCCGCTCGCGGTTCAAGCGGCCATCCTCGGTCCGCGCGGCGGCCAGCCCGCCGCTGGTGAGGTGCCATGGCTGCGGAGAGGATTCTGGCCATGCCGGAAAATCGCGCCACGACTTGGCGCCGGTATCGAACAGCCGCACCGCTGGCGCGCGCTCGACGCCGTTGTCCACATCCATGAGGAAATGATCGAACCAGCGCAGTTGCTCCGTATCGATCGGACTCGACGCCTCGGCGCCGAAGTCCTGGATGCCGACGCGGCGTCCCCAGGGAATATGGCCCCAGGGTCCGACCACCAGCCGCTGCGGCGCCTGCGCGGTGGCCATGGCGCGAAAGGCGCCGAGCGTGCCGTCGAGCATCGGGTCGTACCAGCCGCCGACATGCAGCATGGGCACATCGCCGGTGCGGCCGGCGAGTGCAGCCTCGGGCGAAATGCGATCCCAGTAGTCGCCGCGCGCCGGATTGCCGATCCAGTCCGCGTAATGCGTATAGGCACCGTAGCGTTGAAGCACGGCAGGCCAGGCGGTGCGTTCCTCGTTGAGCGGCAGGTTTCGGGCAGCGGCGCGCAGCGCCGTGAAGGCCGCGACGTCGCCGGCCAGGCGGGCGCGTTCGGCGCCCATCTGCAGCGCCCACGACAGGCCGCCTTGCAGGCAGAAGGCGCCGCCCTCGTAGGCCCAGTCGGAGAACACGTCCCAGCCCATCATCGCCGGACAGAGCGCGGCGGGCTTCGGCCCGCCCGCATCGAGAGCGCCGGCCAGCGCCAGGAGCTGCGTTGCCGCCTGATAGGAGAAGCCATACATGCCGACCCGGCCGTTGCAGCCGGCAAGCGCGGCGGCCCAGGCCAGCGCATCGGCGCCGTCTTCACGTTCATTTTCGAACAGCTTGAACGTCCCTTCGGAGGTCCCCGACCCGCGCACATCCTGGATGGCAACGATGTAGCCGTGCCGGGCGTACCACTGCGGATGGGCATAGACGACCGTCGAGGCGATCCTGCGGCCGTAGGGTTGGCGCATCAGCAGCACCGGAAACGGCCCGTCGCCGTGCGGCCGGTAAACGTCGGCATCGAGCCGGACACCGTCGCGCGCGAGCATCGAGACGGTTTCGGGCGGCGCGACTTCACAGATCATCGCGCGGACGCCAAGGCCTCGAGGAGAGTGGGCGACTGAACGACGAAGCCGAAGATCTGCTTCACATTGTAGAGGGTCGCCTCCCAGCAGAAGGCGGGCGAGGTGGTGGCCGTGCAATCGCCCACCATCAGCGTGTCGTAGCCCAGGAAATTGGCGTCGGCCAAGGTATGCAGCACGCATTGGTCGGCGTTGACGCCGCCGAACAGCAAGGTCGTCACCCCGAGATTGCGCAGGATGCTGTCGAGCGGCGTGTCCCAGAAGCCGGACATGCGGCACTTGTCGACGCGGATGTCGGCGGGCAGCGGCGCGAGCTCGTCGACAATGCCGGCCGACCAGCTGTCCTTCTCCAAGACCGCCGCCCCGGTGCGCGGCACGAGATCGCCGAGGCCGACGCCCGTGCCCGTCGGATTGTAGACGTGCAGCAAGGCCGGGCTGAGATTGAGGCGGTCGGGGCGATTGCCCCAATTGAGCCAGACGATCGGAACCTTCGCCGATCGCAGCGCCGGCAGCAGGCGGGCGAGCGGCGCGATCGGCGCGCGGGCTGGCGTGACATCGACGCCGATCGAGGCCAGCCAGCCGTCCGGATGGCAAAAGTCGTTCTGCATGTCGACGACGACCATCGCCGTACGCGCGAGATCGATGACGCAGTCCTTGGGCTCGGCCTGCAGCCGGGCCGGCATGGCCGGGGCCGGCCGGCGCACCAGGTCGGCCTCCGCGCCGCTCACCCGCCAGGCGTTGCGTGCGCTGGGTCCGAGCACGACCGGCTTGTTATCTTCCGTCACGCTTCCTCTCCTATCGAGGGTCACTTCTTATTGAGGGCCACTGCAGCATGATCCATGCCACGGACTTTTGCGCGGGCAACTGGCATGTTGGTTGCTGCCCGTCCCTCCGACCGCCATCCTCGCCAGCCGACCGGGAGTCATCATGGACCAGCCTCTGCACCGCCGCGCCCGCGACTGTCGGGTCTCGCGCATCTCGCCGTCCGACACCAACAAGTTCGTGATGATGGTCGATCCCGTGGTGGACAACACGCCCTTTATCTCGGTGGTGGAAATCTTCGAGGTCGGCGGCAAGACCCCGCCCAACGCGCACCAGGATGCCCATGAGATGTTCTATGTCCTGAGCGGCCGCGGCCGCGCCTACTGCGACGGCAAAGTCTACGACGTCGCCAAGGGCGATACGCTGGTGCTGCCGCCGCGCATGGAACACGTGGTCGAGAATACCGGGCCGGACAGGCTCTATTGCCTCACGGTGATGGTGCCCAACGAAGGCTTTGCCGAACTGATCCGAGCCGGATCGACCCAGGCGCTCGACGCCGCCGATCAGGCCGCGATCATCGACACGCCCTAACCGACGACGGCGCGTCGCGCCCGTTCGGGGCTTTCGGCCTGGATGGTCCTGGCAAGCTCGCGCAGGCGTTCCTTGTCGGCGGCGCCCTTCACGGGAATCGAGAATTCGCAGTGCGTCACCACCCCGCCATAGCGATCGCCGAGTTTACGGGCGATGGTGTCGTAGGTGCCGACGGTCACGAAGGTCTCGAGGATGTCGTCGGTGATGTGCTGCGGCATCTCCTCCCAGCGCTGGGCGCGCGACAGGAGCTTTAGCCGGTCCGCCAGGTCGCCCAGCCCATGATGGTCGAAGGCGGCGCGATACTGCGGCGTCGAGGCATAGAAGGAGACGCGCGCCCGGACGTCGCGGATCTTGGCAGCAAGCTCTTCGTCGTTGGCAGCAGCGGCCACCAGCGGCTTCATGCACACCTGGAACCCGTCCAGCGACCGGCCAGTCTTCGCCGCACCGGTGCGGACCGCGGGCAGCATCACCTTCTCGATGTAGGAGGGCGTGCACACGGGATGGACGCGCATGCCGTCGGCGACTTCGCCCACGACCTGGCTCATGAAGGCATTGACCGCGGCGAGCTGGATCGGGATGCGCGGATGGCCGATCGGGCCGGGATTGAACAGCGGCACCGTGAGATTGATCTTGTAGTGCGGGCCCTGGATGTCGAGCGGCGTGCCGTTCTGCCAGCAGTCCCAGATGGCGCGCACGGCGCCGACATATTCGCGGATCCACGGCCCCGCCGGCGACCAGGCCAGGCCGAAGCGCCGCTCGATATGCGCCTTGACCTGCGTGCCAAGCCCCAAGGTGAAACGTCCGTGCGACAGCTTCTGCAAGGTCCAGGCGCTCATGGCCGTCACGGTCGGACTGCGCGGAAAGGCGATGGCGACCGACGTCGCCAGTTTCAGCCTGCTGGTGGCCTGCGCCGCCAGCGCCATGATGATGAAGGGATCGTCCTTGGTCTCCTCGACGACCATGCCGTCATAGCCGATCTCCTCCAGCAGGCGGGCGTCGCCGCCGATGCTGGCGAGGTCGAGCGGAACCTCGGGCGCGCGCAGGCCGGGGTCGACCTTGCCGAGCGGCAGGAGAGTTTCCAGGAGCATTGTGTTACGACAATAGGAGCAGCGAGCGCGGGAGGACAAGGACATGAAGGATCTCGCAGGGCGGATTGCCGTCATCACCGGCGGCGGCACGGGCATGGGCCGCGAACTCGCGCGCCAGCTGGTGGCCGAAGGCTGCAACGTCGCCATGTGCGACGTCTCGGCGACGGCGATGGCGGAGACCAAGCGGCTCTGCGAGGTCGATCGCCTGCCGCAGGGCCTGCGCATCACCACGTCCGTGGCCGATGTCTCCGACGAAGAGCAGGTGAAGCGCTTCGCCGACGAGGTCGCCCGCCAGCAGGACGCCGACAAGATTCATCTGCTGTTCAACAATGCCGGCATCGGCGGCGGCGGCAGCATGATCGTGCATGGCCGCGACGAATGGGAGCGCACCTTCAACGTCTGCTGGTTCGGCGTCTATTACTGCACGCGCGCCTTCCTGCCGATGCTGCTCAGGGCCGACCGCGGTCACATCGTAAACACCAGCAGCGTCAACGGCTTTTGGGCCTCGGTCGGCCCCACCATCCCGCATACCGCCTACAGCGCCGCCAAGTTCGCGGTGAAGGGTTTCAGCGAGGCGCTGCAGACCGACCTCCGCATCAACGCGCCGCATATCAAGTGCTCGGTCGTCATGCCGGGCCATATCGGCACCTCGATCGTCACCAACTCGCGCAAGGTCCAGAGCGGCAATGACTCGGACACGATGAACGCCAAGGAAATCGCCCAGATGCGGGCGCGCGTCGCCTCGATGGGCATCGACGTGGCCAAGCTGCCGGACGGTGACATCGCCAGGCTCGCCGAAGAGCGCGCCCGGCGCTTCCTCGAGGACGCGCCAACCAGCGCCGCCCAGGCCGCCAAGATCATCCTCGACGGCGTCAAGGCCGACCGCTGGCGCATCCTGGTCGGCGCCGATGCCGAACGAATCGACCAGCGGGTGCGCGAGGCCCCGGAACGCGCCTACGACCTCGATTTCTTCGACAGTTTCGCCAAGGAAGTGGGGTGGAAAGTGGGCCGCTGACCCCGCCGCCCGCCGGGAACCCACCCCTGTTGCCGCTCGTTTCCCTGGTTCGGGAAAGGAGTGGCGTCATGAACAAGGCAACATCGCGACGTGCGCTTTTGCATGTGGGCGCCCTTTCGGGCGTCGTCGCGGCCGGCGGGCTCGCTTTGCCGGTCCTCGCCCGCGAGACCAAGAAGACCGGCGCCGACGAGGCGATCTCGCCGCCCGAAGATCTGATGCGTGAGCATGCCATTCTCGATCGCATCCTGCTCGTCTACGAAGCCGGCATGCGCCGCGCTGGCCAGGGCGAAGACATCGACCCCGCCATTTTCGAACATTCCGCCGGCATCGTGCGCGATTTCATCCACGATTATCACGAGAAGTCCGAGGAGGAGCTGATCTTCCCGCGCTTCAAGACGGCCGGGCGCATGGTCGAGCTGGTCAATGTGCTGGTCGTTCAGCATGGCGCCGGACGCAAGCTCACCGAGCGCATCCTGGCGGCGGCGCCGCAGGCCCGCAATCGCGAGCCGCGCGAGGCGATGGGTCGCGACATCCAGGCTTTCATCGCCATGTATCGTCCGCACGCCGCGCGCGAGGCGACGGATCTGTTCCCCACCTTGCGCAGCCTCGTCACGACCGACGAATACGAAGGCATCGCCGACGACATGGAAAAGCGCGAACGCCAGGCCTTCGGCGCTGACGGTTTCGAGAAGATCACCAAGAAGGTGGCCGAAATCGAGACCGTGATCGGCATCCACGACCTCGACGTGTTCACGCCCAAGAGCTGATCCGGGTGGCTAGCCCCGGTAGTGACAGGACACCCAGTGCCCCGGGCGGCTTTCGCGCAGCTCGGGCACGCGCTGGGCACAGTCGGGGCGGGCGATCGGGCATCGGGTGTGGAAGTGGCAGCCTGACGGCGGCCGGATCGGGTTGGGCACGTCGCCCTGCAGCATGATGCGCTTGCGCTTCACCGTCGGATCGGGGATCGGCACGGCCGACAGTAGCGCCTCGGCATAAGGATGCAGCGGATTGTCGTAGAGCTCGCGTGCCGGCGCGATCTCGACCACGCGGCCCAGATACATCACCGCGACCCGGGTGGAGATGTGCTCGACCACGGAAAGGTCGTGGGCGATGAACAGGTAGGTGAGCCCGAACTGCTCCTGCAGGTCCTCCAGGAGGTTGATC
>JABCYT010000223.1 GCA_013290035.1 Alphaproteobacteria bacterium | reverse complement strand
GCCGGGCCTTATTTTGCGCCTGAAATTGACGTCGACCATCCCAGACGCCAGTCTGTCGGCGCGTGCCGCAGAGGCAGGAGGGCAAGCGCATGAAACTCGTGTCCGCCATCATCAAGCCGTTCAAGCTCGACGAGGTGCGCGACGCCTTGACCGGCGTTGGCGTGTCGGGCCTGACGGTGAGCGAGGTCAAAGGCTTCGGCCGGCAGAAGGGCCAGACCGAGATCTATCGCGGGGCCGAGTACCTGGTGAGCTTCCTGCCCAAGGTGAAGATCGAGATCGTGGTCGACGACGCCCAGGTCGAGCGCGCCATCGAGGCCATCCAGAAGGCCGCTCATACCGGCAAGATCGGTGACGGCAAGATCTTCGTCACGCCGGTCGAGCAGGCGCTGCGCATCCGTACCGGAGAAACCGGCTCCAACGCGCTCTGAGGCAAAACCCGCAGGACTAGCAGAGGTAGGCCCGCGGCGGCCCGGCCCCCACCCCTTCCTTCGCATGAGGAAAGCGACCTATTCCATTGTTGTTATTGGCTAATTTGTTTCATACAATAGGCCAATAGTTCAGTCCGGCAGGGCCCCCTCCCGCCGGCGTTATTGCTTTGCTCCGGCCTGCCCAAGTCATTGGCCAGGCCCATTGGATGGTCTCGATGTTCAATCCGCGCCTGACGGAGACGCTGACTGATTTTCCGTTCGCGCGGCTCAACGCTCTCATCGCCCCCATCACGCCGCCGGCTCATCTGTCGATGATCAACCTCGCGGTCGGCGAGCCGCAGGGCGCCATGCCCGCCTTCGCGCGCCAGATCGTGGCCGACGAGATCGACGGCTGGAACAAGTACCCGCCCAATCAGGGTATTCCCGATCTCAACCTTGCCATCGTCGAATGGCTCAACCGGCGCTACCGCCTGCCCGAGGGCCTGCTCGACCCGGCGCAGCACGTGATCCCGACCGCCGGCAGCAAGGAAGGCGTCTACATCATCGCCACGGTGGCGACGCCTCAGCAGAAGGCGGGCGGCAAGCCGATCGTGGCGCTGCCCAATCCCTTCTATCAGGCCTATCTCGGCGGCGCGGTGCTGTCGGGTGCCGAGCCGCTGCTGGTCAACGCCAATGCCGAGACGGGCTTCTTGCCCGACTTTTTGAGCATCGACGACGCGACGTGGGACCGGATGGCGGTGGTCTATCTCTGCTCGCCCGCCAATCCGCAGGGTGCGGTCGCCAGCCTCGACTATCTGCAGAAGCTTATCGCCAAGTGCCGGCAGCACGACACCGTGCTGGCGGTCGACGAGTGCTACGCCGAGATCTACACCAAGGATGCGCCTGTCGGCGGCCTCGAGGCGGCATTGGCGATGGATACGACGGGGGCCGCGGATCCGTTCCGCAACGTCGCGGTCTTCCATTCGCTCAGCAAACGCTCCAACGCCGCCGGCCTTCGTTCCGGCTTCATGGCGGGCGATCCGCGGCTGGCGGCGATGCTGCTGCGCTGGCGGACCTATGGCGGCCCGCAGATTCCCTTCGCCATCCAGAAGGCATCGGCGGCGTTGTGGCGCGAGGAGACGCATCCGCTCGAGACGCGCGAATGGTATCGCAAGAATTTCCGTGTCGCCGAGCAGATCCTGCACAACCGCTTCGGCTACTTCACGCCGGGCGGCGGCTTTTTCCTGTGGCTCGACGTCGGCGACGGCGAGGAGGCCACGCGCCGGCTGTGGGGCGAGGCGCATCTCAAGGTGCTGCCCGGCGGCTATGTTTGCCGCGAGACCGACGGCGTCAACACGGCCGACCGATACATCCGCGTCGCCCTGGTGCACGACGAGAAAACCACCCGCGAGGCGATGACCCGCCTCGCCGCGGTGCTGTAGGGGGCGCGGCGGCAATGGCCATCATGGGCGTCACCTCGCTCCTGCCGCGCAAGACGACGATCCTGCCGGAGGGCGGACGCGATTTCCTGCACCGGCGCATGATGGAGCTGGTGGGCGTGGGCACGGCGGCGGCCGGCGTGGTGCTGCTGCTCGCGCTGTTCACCTACAGCCCGGGCGATCCCTCGCTCAACCATGCGACCGGCAGCGCGCCGCACAACATCGTCGGACTGCCCGGCGCCTACATTTCCGACCTGCTGCTGCAGACCTTCGGGCTGGCCATCGTCCTGGTGCCGGTGGCGTTGATCACCTGGGGCGTGCGCATGGCCCGCACGCATCATCTCGGCTTCTTCGGGCTTCGTCTCTCGCTGCTTCTGCTCGCGCTCCTGATGATGAGCGTGGCCTGCATCGGCCTGGGCGACGTGGGCGGGGCGGCCACCCATGCCGGCCCGGGCGGGCTGGTCGGGCTGGCGCTGGTCGGCCGTTTCCGCGAGATCGTGCTCACCCATTCCAGCGGTGGCGGCCTGGCGCTGATCGAGCCGGCCTGCGCCGCCCTCGCCTTCATCGCCATGGCGCCGGCGCTCGGCATGAACCGCACCGACCTGCCGCTGATCTTCCGCATCCTGCGCGCGCCCTTCCTGTGGGGCGGCTGGCTGGTGCGGGCGGCGGCCGGGCTATGGCGCGGCAAGCCGCAGTCGTTCGACGAGGACTCCGACCTGCCGGCACCCGCCATCGGCTATGCCGAGATCCCGGGCGAGATCGACGCCAGCCAGTACGACCCGGCCCGCTTCGAAACCCGCCTCGAGCAGATCCCGGAGGAGGGCGCACCGCTGCCGGCCCGCGATTCCCTGATGGTCGATGCGCCCTACGCGCCGATCGAACGGCCGACCGATGGCATTCCCGAAGCGCCGGTGCCGCTGCGACCGCACGCCCCGCCGGCGATGGCGGCCGACTCGGTGCGCGATCGCACCCTGTTCGACCGGCTGGCCGGGCTGCGCATCGAGCCGATCCTCGGCAGGATGAGGCCCGCCGCGCCGCCGCCCGCCGACACCCCGCCGATGCCGGTCGAGACCGACCTCGAACCCGTGGGCGAAATGGCCGATGACAATCCGTTTACGCCCGATGCGCTCGGCGTCGAGCCGCCGCCCGCCGTCGCTGCGGCCGGGGTGACGATCGTGCCGCGCAAGTCGGCGCTCGCCCAGGGCAAGCGCGCCGCCCGGGCGGGCCAGCGCGAGCTCGACCTGGTGAGCGGCGAGTACCGGCTGCCTCCGCTCGATATCCTGGCGCTGCCGTCGCGGATCACGACCGAGACCAAGATCGACGAGGGCGCGCTCGAGCAGAATGCGCGCCTGCTCGAGACTGTGCTCGACGATTTCGGCGTCAAGGGCCAGATCGTGAAGGTCCGGCCGGGCCCGGTCGTGACGCTCTACGAACTCGAGCCGGCGCCCGGCACCAAGTCGAGCCGGGTCATCGGCCTGGCCGACGACATCGCCCGCTCGATGAGCGCGGTGTCGACCCGCGTCGCCACCGTGCCGGGCCGCAACGTCATCGGCATCGAGCTGCCCAATGCGCGGCGAGAGACGGTGTTCCTGCGCGAGCTCCTGTCGACGCGGCACTACGAGGACAATCGCCTGGGCCTGCCGCTGGCGCTGGGCAAGGACATCGGCGGCGATCCGGTGATCGCCGACCTCACGCGCATGCCGCATCTGCTGATTGGCGGCACCACGGGCTCGGGCAAGTCGGTGGCGGTCAACACCATGATCCTGTCGCTGCTCTACCGCCTGCCGCCGGATCGCTGCCGCTTCATCATGATCGATCCCAAGATGCTGGAGCTCAGCGTCTACCAGGACATCCCGCATCTCCTGACGCCTGTCGTCACCGAGCCGCGCAAGGCGATCGTGGCATTGAAGTGGGTGGTGCGCGAGATGGAGGATCGCTATCGAGCCATGAGCGCGTTGGGCGTGCGCAACATCGCAGGCTACAACGAACGCCTGGTCGAGGCCGCGCGCAAGGGCCAGATGCTGACGCGCAAGGTCCAGACCGGCATCGATCCCGAGACCCGCCGCCCCATCTTCGAGGACGAGGAGATCGACCTCACGCCGCTGCCCTTCATCGTCGTCATCATCGACGAAATGGCCGACCTGATGCTGGTCGCCGGCAAGGAGATCGAGGCGGCCGTGCAGCGCCTGGCCCAGATGGCGCGCGCCGCTGGCATCCACGTCATCATGGCGACGCAACGGCCCTCGGTCGATGTCATCACCGGCACCATCAAGGCCAACTTCCCGACGCGTATCTCCTTCCAGGTGACCTCGAAGATCGACAGCCGCACCATCCTGGGCGAGCAGGGCGGCGAGCAGCTTTTGGGCCAGGGCGACATGCTCTACATGGCGGGCGGCGGCAAGATCGCCCGCGTGCACGGGCCGTTCGTGAGCGACACCGAGGTCGAGGAAGTCGTGCGGCACCTGCGCGCGCAAGGCGTGCCGTCCTACATCGAATCGGTGACCGACGATCCCGACACCGAAGAGGGCGGGCTCGGCCTGCCGGGCGAGGGCGAGGATGCCGAGAGCGATCAGCTCTACGACCAGGCGATCGCCCTGGTGGCGCGCGAGCGCAAGTGCAGCACCAGCTTCATCCAGCGCTACCTGCAGATCGGCTACAACCGCGCCGCCCGCATCGTCGAGCGCATGGAACGCGAGGGCGTGGTGAGCCCCGCCAACCACGTCGGCAAGCGCGAGGTCCTGGCCCGCGACATCGACGACCGCACGCGCTGAGTCCGTCCGATTGCGACGCGCGAAGTTTTTCTGATAGAGCGATTCGCCGACCGGGGCGCGACGAGGAAGCAGGTGTCAATTCATCTAACAGCACGCGGTTCTCACTCGCGGCGGAGTATCTTTCGCCTGGCCGCCGGCGGCGCGCTCGCGGCCGGCCTGCCCGCATGCGCCTTGCCGGAGCGCGGCCCGCCGGTGCCGCTCGGCCGTACCGGAGAGGCCACGGTGCTCGGCATTCCCAACGAGCGGTTCTTCCCGTTCAAGGGGGTCGATCCCATGGAAGCGGAATTTGTGGCCGCCATGGACCGTCAGCTGCGCGCGCGCGGTCTCAGCACGCTAGCCGAACTGCCGCAGTTGCAGCTGCTCGCCGTGTCGGGCGGCGGCGAAAATGGCGCCTTCGGTGCGGGCTTGCTGTGCGGCTGGAGCGCCGAGGGCACGCGCCCGACCTTCGACCTCGTGACCGGCATCAGCACCGGCGCGCTCACCGCGCCGTTCGCCTTCCTGGGCAGCGACTACGATCCGCAACTGCGCGCCGTCTACACCGAAACGCCGCCCGAGCGGATCCTGGCCAAGCGCTTCCTGACTGCCGCCTTGTTCGACGATGCGCTGGCCGACAACGCCCCCCTCTTCAAGACGATCTCGCATTACGTCGATGACCGCATGCTGGCCGGAATCGCCCAGGCCTATGACGCGGGCCGCCTGCTGCTGATCGGCTCGACCGATCTCGATGCGCAGGTGCCGGTGATCTGGAACGTCGGCGCGATCGCCAAGAGCGGGCACCCGCGGGCCGCCGACACGATCCGCCGCATCCTGCTCGCCTCGGCCGCGATCCCCGGCGCGTTTCCGCCGTCCATGATCAAGGTGACGCTGGGCGGCAAGACCTACCAGGAGATGCATGTCGACGGCGGCGCCGTCGCCCAGACTTTCCTCTATCCCTCCGCGCTGACCCGGAACCGTGCGCAGCGCAGGCGTACGGGCCAGCCGGTGATCGAGGCGCGCGCTTTCATCATCCGCAATGGCCGGCTTGATCCCGAATGGGCCACGGTCGAGCGCCGCACGCTCGGTATCGCCGGCCGGGCGATCGACACCATGATCGCCTCCGCCGGCTACAACGACGTGATCCGGATCTACGCCATCACCCAGCGTGACGGCATCGACTACAACCTCGCTTTCATTGGCAGCGACTTCAACGAGGTCCTGCCGTCGCCGTTTGATTCCACCTACATGCGCGCGCTCTTCGATTACGCCTTCCAGCGGGCGCGCCGCGGCTACGACTGGGCGAAGAAGCCGCCGATCATCTAATCTGCTGATCCCGTAACGGGCGGTGCGCCCCGATCAAGTCGTCGCGGCACGCGGTGCCGGCAGCGATTTCAGTGCGCTCCTTGTCTATGCCGCCCAGGTCCTGTGCCCAAGGCCCGATGCCTGGGATTGGCGCAGATCGCCTGATCGCTGTTCCGTTTTGAACGTGGGCTCGAGGTTTCTGCAGTTGCGCAGCATCGCGGCGATGGTTACGGGCCGGCCGATTTGCGTTACCTTCGGGCAGGGAGGAGGCATCGACCGGCAATGAGCGACAGTGGAAAACCGATACCGCTGCCGACGGCGGGCGTTCATCGCCGCCGGCG
>JABCYT010000222.1 GCA_013290035.1 Alphaproteobacteria bacterium | reverse complement strand
GGGCCTGCTGCCGATCCTGGGCGCGACCGAGCAGGAGGCGCTCGAGAAGGAGACGATGCTGAACGAGCTGCTGCATCCCGCCGTCGGCATCTGGATGCTGAGCGAGCAGATGCAGTTCCGCCTCTATGACTACCCGCAGGACGGCCCGCTGCCGACCGCCGACATCCGCGCCGGCGGCAGCGCCTTCACGCCGCGCGTGATGCATCTGATGGAGCGCGCCGACCGCGAGGGCCTGTCGGTGCGCGATTGCGGCGTCCTGGTCGCCGCCAGCCGTTCGCATGGCTCCTTCGTCGGCACGCCCGAGCAGCTCGTCGACCACATGGCGCTGTGGCTGGACGAAGGGGCGTGCGACGGCTTCAACGTCATGCCCGCCTACTTCCCCGACGAAATGGACCTGTTCGTCGACCAGGTCGTGCCGATCCTGCAGCGGCGCGGGCTGTTCCGCCGCGACTACGAGGGCACGACCCTACGCCATCACCTCGGCCTGCCTATTCCTTGCGGCTCGGGCAGGTGAAGGGCGGCAGCGGGCCGGACGTGACCTTGTAGGGTCCCGGCAGCACGCAGTGGCCGTAGGGCGCGAAGATCTTGTCGAAGCTGCCGTCGGCCTTCATGTCGTTCATCACCTTGGCGACCGCGTCGGCCAGCGCCGGGTCCTTGAAAGCCAGGGCCTCGGCATGCGGTATCAGCCCGCTGACGGCGACACGGAAGAAAGTGGCGCCCTTCTTCTGGTAGTAGGCTGCCTGCTCGACGCCGATGAAGGCGCCGGCGACCTGGTTGGCCGAAAGCGCCTGCAGGACGTCGGCGTAGGTGCCGAAAGTGCGGATGTCGATGGCCGGCTTGCCCACCTTGACCAGGGCTTCGCTCGTCGTCTTTGCCTCCTGGTAGTCGACAGTGCCGAGTTCGGTCGCAAAGGCCTTGCCCGAGAAATAGTCCAGCCCGTCGATCGGGTCGGTGTTCTTCTTCGACACGACGATGGCGGCGGAAGAAGCGCCGTAAGGGATCATCAACACCTGGCTGGCCCGCTCCGGCGTATAGAACATGAAGGAGTTGATCAGATCGATGCGGCCTTCCTTCAGGATCGGGATCATGGTCGCGAACTGAGTGCTCTGGAATTGCATCTTCAGGCAGAGCCGCTCGGCGATGGCGTTGCCGAGATCGACGTCGAGGCCGATGATGTTGCCGTCGTCATCGATGTACTGGATCGGCGCGACCGTGGGATTGATCGCCGCGATCATCACGCCTTTGCGCACCAGGGGCGGATGGCCGAGCTTGGGCTCGCATTTGTCCTGCGCCTGGGCGGTGGCGCCCCAGACGCCGTACAGCGCGGCCGCCGCCATCGCAACAATCGTCAACCCCTTGATCATGTCGTGTCTCCGCCAGTGGCAAGTGGGCGCGCTTCAACCGGTCGCTAATAGCGCGGTTTCGATGAGCTGGCGGTCGCCGTAGCCGTTCTGCGGCGGGAAGCCCTCGGCCAGCGGCCGGCGCTGGTCCATGGTCAACCACAAGCGGATCATATGGCGGCGGCGCTCGACCTCGGGGTAGTCCTCGAAGCTCGTGCGCGAATGCAGCATCACGTAGTTGTTGCAGAACTGGATGTCGCCGACCTGCAGGTCCATGTCGAGATGGATCTCCGGGTCCTGCGCCAACGCGTCGAACAGGTCGAGCGCCGCCCGCTCGATGGGCGCCAGCGGCACGCCGGTCTTGGTGCAGGCGGCGTTAATCTGGTTGCGGATCAGGCGGACGCTCACCAGGCCGTCGCGCACGCCGAACACCGGCAGGCGATAGGGCGTGACCGGGCTCTCCGTCAGCGCCGCTTCGCGGCGGATGTAATGAAATCCGCGATAGAGCGGCGCCAGGTACTCGGGATGGCGCTTTAGGATCTCGTTGTGGATGGTGACGGCGCTCACCACGCTCGACAGCCCGCCGCTCTTGGAGCGGCGCAGGCAGAGCAGGCCCACGATGTCGCCCGAATCGGTGTGGAAGGGCAGGTGGGCGCTGGTCTCGTAGCCGCGTACGTCGATGTCGCCGTAGCGCCGGCCATGGTCGTAGACGTGACCCAGGAGATCGCCCTTGGGGTTCTGGGTGACGGCGTGGCCGAGATAGAGGCCCATCGCCCAGAAGATCATGCCGACCTCGGCGTCGGTGTAGTCCGCGGCGTTGAGGCCGCGCAGCACATAGAAGCCGCGGCCGTCGATGATCTCTTCCTGCCATTGGCGCAGCAGCGGGCCCAGCGTCGGCAGCGGGAAGTCGTCGCGGGTGAGCGCCGCGAACCGCAGGCCGCGTCGTGTCACCGACTGGACGGCCGCGGCGATCTCCGCGAGATGGGCCGGCTCGAGATGAACGATCCACGAACTGTCGTTCGCCAGGTCCCGGCCGTACCAAGCCGACGGATGGTCGACGATTTCTTTCAGAATCTCGGTCATGGGTTGATCTTCCTCCTCCAGGCCACGGCCCTTTCTTCGGCCACGGTGCGCCTGGAGTCTTCAACCCACAAGGCTTCCTCGATCGGGATGGGAAAGCTCTCGATGCAGGCCAATAGCCATCGTCCCGCATCGCGCAAGGCGCGGTTCGTCTTGGGGCTCATGGCTTTGCTTCCCGCGCCTTCCAGGATCACGGTTCCTCCCGGTTCGGCTGGTCGGCATGCAAACCGCATGCCGCCTATCGCGGCCCTTGTCCCGATGGCGCCGGACCAACACAATGCGTCTCGGGCCAGCGAGGGAACCATCATGGATATCGTGCAATCCGCGCCATACGATCTTCTGCTGCGGGGTGGCAGGGTCATCGATCCGGCCCAGGGCCTCGACGGAGTCCTGGACGTCGCCGTGCGCGACGGTCGTCTCGCCGCGGTGGGCAAGAACCTGCCCGGCCCGGCCAAGCAGACGGTCGAGGTCGGCGGCAAGCTGGTGCTGCCCGGCCTCATCGACACCCACGCCCATGTCTATCGCTATGTCAGCGGCCGCTTCGGGCTCGACGCCGATACCGTGGGCGTCCACTCCGGCGTGACCACGGTGGTCGACCAGGGCGGGCCCTCGGTGCTGACCTTCCCCGGCTTCCGCGAATATGCCGTGAAGCCCGCGGCCACCCGCGTGCTGGCCTTCATCTCGGCCTACATGGTGGGCGGGCTGGAGGGTCACTATTACCCCGAGCTCTACCGTCCCGACTGCATCGCCGTCGACGACACGGTGCGCGCGGCGCGCGAGAACGCCGACCTGGTGCGCGGCGTGAAGGGCCACGCCGAGATCGGCGGCTTCACGCGCTGGGGCGACGAGGCGATGCGCCGCGCCGCCGAGATCGGCCGCGCGCTCGACCTGCCGCTCTACATCCATTTCGGCCAGCTCTGGCCGCTGCCCGAGGACAAGCATCCCTACGATCCCGACGCCATCCTGCCGGAGATGCTGAAGATCTTGCGGCCGGGCGACATTCTGGCCCATCCCTTCACGCGCCATCCCGGCGGCTTCGTCGACCAGCACGGCAAGGTCCATCCGGTGGTGCGCGAGGCGCTGGCGCAGGGACTCAAGACCGACGTCGGCCACGGCTCGCATTTCTCCTTCAAGATGGCCCGGCTGGTGCTCGAGGCCGGCATCGTGCCCGACACGCTGGGTGCCGACATGCACGGCTACAACACGACGATCCCCAAGCCGCGCGGCACGCCGGAGGCGCATCCCGACAAGGAGGAGATGCACCTGTTCGCCGGCGCGCAGAACTTCTCGCTCGCCTCGGCCATGACCAGCATGCTGGCGCTGGGCCTCTCGCTCGAGCAGGTCGTGCCGATGGTCACCAGCAACTGCGCCGCCATGCTCGGCATGAAGGACGAGATCGGTACTCTGCGTCCGGGAGTCGAGGCGGACGTGTCGGTGCTGGCCGACGACAGCGGACGCTTCGTGCTGAAGGACAATGAGGATACGCAGGTCGTCGCCGACCATTACATCCGCCCGGTCTTCTGCCTGCGCGCCGGCAAGCGTTTCGATGCCGATTCGGTGATCCTGCCCAAGCCCCTGCTGGCCGACGCCGCATGACGGCAGACCAGGCGGCCTTTGGCGTCGGCGCGTCGCTCCGGCGCAAGGAGGACGCGCGCTTCCTGCACGGCCTTGGCCGCTTCGTTGGCGACATCACCCGGCCCGGCATGCTGGAAGTGGCTTTCCTGCGCAGCCCCGTCGCCCATGCGCGGCTGCTGGGCGTGACCAAGCCCGCCGGCACGGAGAAGCGCGTGTTCACGCTCGCCGACTTGGGCGACGTGCGCACCATCCGCGCCAACTCCGCCCTGCCGGGCTTCCGCGTCTCCGAGCAGCCGGCGCTGGCCGCCGGCAAGCTTCGCCATGTCGGCGAGGCCATCGCCGCCTGCGTCGCCGGCACGCGCGCCGAGGCGGAGGATCTGGTGGCTTCCTGCGAGCTCGACTACGAGACGCTGCCCGCCGTGCACGACATGCTGGCTGCGCCGCTGCCCACGCAGCCGCTGATCCATGACGGCTGGTCGATGAACGCCTTCCTCGAGACGCGGCGCGACGACGACGTCAGCGCTCTCGACGCCATCGCCGCCGCCAAGGTGACGCGCCCGCTTCGCACCTCGCGCCAGTGCATGGCGCCGATCGAGGGCAGGGGCGTTCTGGCCGAATGGGATCCCCGGCTCGAGCAGATGATCGTCACCACCTCGACCCAGATGCCGCACGTCACCAAGAGTGGCCTGGCCGACTGTCTCGGCCTCGACGAAGGCCAGGTGCGCGTCGTCTCGCCCGATGTCGGCGGCGGCTTCGGCTACAAGGGCATCCTGCTGCCCGAGGAGATCGTCTGCGCCAGCATCGCGCGCCTGCTCGGCCGTCCGGTGCGCTGGCTGGAGGACCGTTACGAGCAGCTCTCGGCCGGCGCCAATTGCCGCGAGCATCACTACGTCATCACCGCGTGGGCCGATCGCGCCGGCAAGCTTTTGGGCATGGACTGCGAGGCCACGGTCGATGCCGGCGCCTATTCGTCCTATCCGTTCGGCGCCTGCCTGGAAGCGGCCCAGGTCGGCTCCATCCTGCCCGGACCCTACGTCTTGCCGCTTCTGCGCTGCCACACCATCTCGGCCTGCACCAACAAGCCGCCGATCCTGCCCTATCGGGGCGTGGCGCGGACCGGCGTGTGCTACGCCATGGAGACCACGCTCGACGCCCTGGCGCGCCAGCTCGGCATCACCGCCCAGGCGATACGGCTCGCCAATCTCGTGCCGCCGGAGGCGATGCCCTACCGCAACCTGGTCGGCAAAGTGTTCGACAGCGGCGACTACCCGGAGGCGCTGCGCCGCGCGGTGGCGGCCTTCGATCTGGATTCGATCCGCGCGCGTCAGGCCAAGGGCGAGGCTGTGGGCTTCGGCCTCGCCACCTTCTGCGAGCAGGGCGCGCACGGCACGTCGGTCTATCACGCCTGGGGCATTCCCTTCGTGCCGGGCTTCGAGCAGGCCCATGTTCGGCTCAGTCCCGACGGCGTGCTGGAAGTGCGCGTGGGCGTGCACAGCCACGGCCAGGGCATGGAGACGACCCTGGCGCAAGTCGCGCACGAGATCCTGGGCGTCCATCCCGACAAGGTGCGCGTGGTGCATGGCGATACCGCGCTCACGCCCTATTCGACGGGCACCTGGGGCAGCCGTGCCATGGTGATGGCGGGCGGCGCAGTGGCCGAAGCCTGCCGCCAGCTCGGCGACCGTGTCGCCGCGATCGGCGCGGCTCTGTTGCAGGTGCAAGCAGGTGACGTCGAAATTGCCGAGGGCCAAGTGCGCCGCAAGGACACCGGTGGCTCCGTCGCCATCGCCGACGTGGCCCACACCTGGTACCGCGCGCCGCAGAACCTGCCGCCCGGCGTCGACAAAGGCGGGCTCGAAATCACCGCGGGCTACCGACCGGATCCCGATACCGGCACGCACTCCTATGCCTGCCATGCCTGCGTGGCGCGGGTCGATACCGAGACCGGCGCCGTGGTGCTCGAGGACTATCTGGTCGTCGAGGACGGCGGCAAGCTCGTGAACCCCATGATCGTCGACGGCCAGGTACTGGGCGGCCTCGCGCAGGGCATCGGCACCGCACTCTACGAAGAGATGCCGTACGACGAGGCGGGGCAGCCGCTGGCCGCGACTCTCGCGGACTACCTGTTGCCCGGCACGACCGAAGTACCCGACGTGCGGCTCGACCACATGGAAACGCTGAGCCCGTGGACGACCTTCGGCCAGAAGGGCATCGGCGAGAGCGGCGCCATCGGCCCGCCGGCTGCG
>JABCYT010000221.1 GCA_013290035.1 Alphaproteobacteria bacterium | reverse complement strand
CGCCGGGTCTTGATGTCGCCGAGCTGCAGTTCGCCCGAATCGTAGCCGCCGGCCACGAACTCGGCGGCCGGGTGCGCCGCCACGACGGCCAGAAGACCCGCGCCTTCCTCGCCGAACTGCAGCGGCGGCTTGCCTTCCGGGCCCTTGCCGGAGAACGGCCAGGCGGTGAACACCGGCTGGGCCGAGGTGTAGAGGAAGCGCGCGTCGGCCGTCCACGACAGCGACTTCACCTTGGCGGGATAGCCCTGCATGCGCATGTCGGTCGCCTGCGCCATGCGCCAGACATGGATGTCGTTTTCCTGCGTGCCGGTGGCGATGAACTTGCCGTCGGTGCTCCAGCGCAGCGCCACGTGGCTGCCGCGCCAGGCGAAGCGGCGCGGCGGCAGGGTGACCTGGCCGATGCTCCACACCGTGACGCCGCCATAGTGGGCGCAGGCGATGCGGCTGCCGTCCTTGCTGAAGTCGAGGTCGGCCACCGTGCTCTGGTGCGGGCCGAATTCCTTCACCTCGCCGCCCTTCACGACGAAGGCGCTCTTGCCGGCAGAGGCAGCGATGGCGCCGGTCGCGCGATGCGCGGCGAGATGCTCGAACCACTTGCCTTTCTGGTTGGCAAGCTCGCTAGCCGTGCCGTCGCCGGCGATGCGCAGCAGTCGGCCGTCGTCACCGCCGCTCACGAAACCGTCGCCCGCCGGATCGCCGACCAGCGCCAGCACCGCGCCGCCATGCAGGGGGTCGCCAACCGGTGTTTCGGCGGCGTTGATGTCGGCCGGCAGCAGGCGCACGCGGCCGTCGCCGAGCGCGAAGGCCACGATTGCGCCGTCCTTGTTGAAGGCGCAGGCAGCGACCGGCGCGTCGCCCGCAACGGAACGGCCTGGCGGCAGGGTCTGGCGCCAGGCCGGATTTGACAGGTCGAGCTTCACGTCTACTTCAGGCAGTCATTGAAGCCGCGCTGGAGGTTCTCGCCATCGAGGTTGCGGCCGATGAAGACCAGCTTGCTGCTGCGCTTCTCGCCGTCCTTCCAGGGCGTGCCCCAGTCGGAGTCCATCATCATATGCACGCCCTGATAGACGTAGCGCCGCGGCGCACCGTCGATGGCCAAGATGCCCTTGCTGCGGAAGATGTCGGGGCCGCGCAGCTGCAGGAGGGCACCCATCCATTTCTGGAACTTATCGGGATCGACCGGACGATCGGCGCTGAGCGACAGGCTCTTGACCTCCTCCTCATGATCGTGGTCGTGACCGTGATGCAGGAAGTCGGGCTCGAACTCGAGGATGCGGTTCAAGTCGAACGCGCCCTTGTCGAGGATGGCTGCAAGCTCGATCTGGCTCTTCTGCGTCTTGAAGATGCGGGCGTAGCGGTTGATCGCGCGGATCTTGTCCTCGACTTTCTTGAGTTCGTCTTCGCTCACCAGGTCGGTCTTGTTGAGCAGGATCACGTCGGCGAAGGCCACCTGCTCCTCCGCCTCGTCGCCCTGCTCGAGCTGGCCGAGAAAATGCTTGGCATCGACCACGGTCACGATGGCGTCGAGCCTGGTTCTCGCCTTGACCTCGTCGTCGGTGAAGAAGGTCTGCGCCACCGGCCCGGGATCGGCCAGGCCCGTCGTCTCGACCAGGATGCCGTCGAACTTGTCCTTGCGCTTCATCAGGCCTTCGATGATGCGGATAAGGTCGCCCCGCACGGTGCAGCAGATGCAGCCGTTGTTCATCTCGAACACTTCCTCGTCGGCATTGACCACGAGGTCGTTGTCGACGCCGAGCTCGCCGAATTCGTTGACGATGACGGCGTATTTCTTGCCGTGCTGCTCGCTCAGGATGCGGTTCAGCAGGGTGGTCTTGCCGGCGCCGAGATAGCCGGTCAGCACGGTCACGGGCACTTGCGCTTGAGCCATGGAATTCCTCGAAAATTGGTCTCTGAGATAGGGTGGCCAGCGGCCCGAGTCCAGTTGCCAGGAAGGCAAGGCTGTCATCCAAGCGCAGCGAGGGACCTTACCTGCAGCCTAAAGGTCCCTCGGCCTGCGGCCTCGGGATGACAGCAAATGGTTGTTTAGGGCCGCTCGCCCCGGATCAGCTTGGGCAGATCGCCCACCAGGCCCATGGCGTGGCGGACGAAGAAGCGCCGCAGGGGTGGCACGCGGTTGACGGCCGCCAGGCCGAGGTCGCGGACCAGGCGGACCGGCTTGATGTCGTTGGAGAACAGCCGGTTCAGCAGATCGGTGGCGGCGACCATGGTGAAATTGTCGGCCCGCCGCCAGCGCGCATAGCGCTCGAGCGTGTCGGCGGCACCGACATCGAGGCCGAGGCGCTTGGTGTCGATAAGCACTTCGACGAGGGCCGCGATATCGCGCACGCCGAGATTGTAGCCTTGCCCGGCGATGGGATGGAGGCCGTGCGCGGCGTCGCCCACGAGCACCAGCCGCGTGTCGATGTAGCGCTCGGCATGGACCAGGCCGAGCGGAAACCACCAGCGCGGGCCGGTCGACTCGACCCGACCGAGATGGTCGCCGAAGCGCCGTGCGAACTCCGCCTGGAAACGCGGCGCATCGAGCTCGAGCAGCCGGCGCGCCAGATCGGCGCGCTCGGTCCAGACGATCGACGAGCGATGCTCGCCCGTGCTGCCATCGCGCATCGGCAGGATGGCGAAGGGCCCGCCCGGCAGGAATTTTTCCTGGGCGACGCCGCGATGCGGCCGCGCGTGGCGCGCCACCAGCACGATCGCGATCTGATCGTACGACCAGGCGCGCGCGCCGATCCCGGCCTCTTCGCGCATCGTGCCGACCCGGCCTTCGGCCGACGCGACCAGCCGCGCGGCAAGGCGCCGGCCGCTCTTGAGCGTAAGGTCGGCGCGGTCCGCATCGCGCCGGGTCTCGATCACTTCATCCGGCGCGATCAGCTCGACCTGCGGGCAGGCCGCGAGGCGCCGCAGCAGGGCCGCCCGCAGGAAGCGGTTTTCGACGATCCACCCCATCGGCTGGGGCTCGTCGCCCTCGGGCGCCGCCTCGCGGTGATCGAAATGCAGGAACAGCGGGCTCGGCCGGCCGTCGTGGCCGGCATCGGAGATGCGGATGTCGAGGATCGGCTCGGCCTGGTCCGCCAGGTCGCGCCATAGGCCGAGCGCAGCGAACAGGCGATGACTGGTATAGGCAATGGCGGTGGTGCGGCCGTCGAAGCCTGCGTCGGTGAACGATTTCAACGGCATGCGGTCGATCAGGACGGTGCCGAGCCCGGCCTCGCCGGCCGCGAGAGCCAGCAAGCTGCCGCTGAGGCCCGCGCCCACTATCGCGAGGTCGAAGCGATCGCCGTCCATACGGTATAGATGGCAGCCGCCCGGTCGGGCGGCAAGTCTTCGCGGCAGGGTCAGAAATTCTTCCAGACACCGAAGATGATGCGGCCCTGGCAGTTCAGGGTGTTGCCACATCCGGCGATATCGATGTTGGTGTCGACGTACGACAGCGAGAGGTCGACCCCGTACACGTTGGCAATCAGGCCGAACTGCCAGTACCAGTAGTCGTTGTTGGGAATGCCGTAGTTGAGATTGCGCTCGACCCATTGGTTGCCGATCGTGCCGAAGGTCTTGAGCGACACGTTCTCGTGCAGCCTGATGAAGCGCAGCGGGACGTTGTATTGGACGCGCTTGTTCCAGGCGATGCCGGAGTTGCCGAAAGAGTCGCCGCTGTAGCGGACCTTGCCGTTGATCTCTGCAAAGCCGAAGTCATAACTGACGAGCAGCACGAAGTCGGTGTAGTCGTAGAACAAATCGGACGGCGTGCTAAGATAGTTGTAGTGAACGACCCCAAGGTCGAAGCTGAGCTTCTTGTCTAACGTCTTGAGTTTCAGCCCGCTCATCAGGTCGATCTCGACGGTCGGGCCTGTCGTGGTGAAGTTGACGTTGCTGCCCCAGGCGCCGACGTAGGCCGACAGCAGGACCTTGTCACTGACCGTCGGGGTCTCGTAGCCGAAGCTCGGTTGGACGGCGGGTTGCAACTGGGTCTGCGAGATGCCGGCGAACGAATAGTCGGAGACGAAGGCAAAGGTTGCGGTAAATGTCCCGCCGAACGGCCCCGTCCATTTCTGCGGCTCGTCGGCGGCGCTCGCTGACGATGCCCACAGCGCGACCAGCCCGGCACCGATTGAGGCAAGCTTTCTGGGCAATCCGGTCTCCCCACCGTTTTGCTCGAGACGTCGCCTTTCAGCGTCCCGTGAGGCGAATACCGGGCCGGAAAATACAGTACCAGACGGTAGTTGGCACGCACCTTGCAGCTTGCTGCTTCGAGTATTTGGGGTGGCCCGCCGCCCAGCGGAGGATGGCTGCAATGAAAATGGTCATGGCGATATTCAAGCCTTTCAAGCTCGACGAGGTGCGGGACGCCCTGACGTCGCTCGGCATCCAGGGCCTGACGGTGAGCGAGGTCAAAGGCTTCGGCCGGCAGAAGGGTCAGACCGAGATCTATCGTGGGGCGGAGTACGCAGTGAGCTTCCTGCCCAAGGTCAAGATCGAGGTCGTGATCGACGACGCCATGGTCGAACACGCCGTCGAGGTGATCCGCAAGGCAGCGGGCACCGGCAAGATCGGTGACGGCAAGATCTTCGTCATGTCGATCGAGCAGGCGATCCGCATCCGCACTGGCGAATCCGGCATCGACGCGCTCTAGTCCGGGAAACCATGAAAGCAACTCGAGACGCGAGGGGAGAACGATGAAACTCAGGTTCAATTCGGCGTTTGGCGGTCTGGCAGGGGCCGCCGCGCTGCTCCTGCCGGCCCTCGCCCTGGCTGCCGACGACAAGCCCAAGCTCGATAGTGGCGATACGGCCTGGATGCTGACCTCGACGGCGCTGGTCCTGATGATGACCATTCCGGGCCTGGCGCTGTTCTACGGCGGCATGGTGCGCAAGAAGAACGTGCTGGCCACGGTGATGCAGAGCTTCGCCATCACCTGCCTGGTCTCGGTGCTGTGGCTCGTCGTGGGCTATAGCCTGGCTTTCACGTCGGGTAGCACGATCATCGGCGGGTTGAGCCGTGTCTTTCTGCGCGGCCTGGCCATCGACAGCGTCAGTGAGCTTGCCAAGACCATTCCCGAGACGGTCTATATGTGCTTCCAGCTTACCTTCGCCATCATCACGCCGGCGCTGATCGCCGGTGCCTTCGCCGAGCGCATGAAATTCTCGGCCATGATGTGGTTCATGGCGCTGTGGTCGCTGATCGTCTATGCGCCGATCGCCCACTGGGTGTGGGGTGGCGGCTTCTTGGGCGACTGGGGCGTGCTCGACTTCGCCGGCGGCACGGTGGTGCACATCAACGCCGGCGTCGCCGGCCTGGTCTGCGCCCTGGTGCTCGGCAAGCGCCGCGGCTTCGGCGTCGAGAACATGGCGCCGCACAACCTGGTCTACTCGGTGATCGGCGCTTCGTTGTTGTGGGTCGGCTGGTTCGGCTTCAATGCCGGTTCGGCCGGCGGCGCCAATGTCAACGCCGGCATGGCGATGGCCGTCACCCAGTTCGCGACGGCCGCGGCGGCGCTGTCGTGGATGTTCGCGGAGTGGGCGACGCGCGGCAAGCCGTCGGTGCTGGGCGCGATCTCCGGCGCGGTCGCCGGACTGGTCGCCATCACGCCGGCTTCCGGCTTCGTCAACCCGATGGGCGGGCTGGCGATCGGCATCGTCGCCGGCCTGGTCTGCTTCTGGGGCGCCACCAGCCTCAAGCGGGCGATGGGCTACGACGACTCGCTCGACGCCTTCGGCGTGCACGGCATCGGCGGCTTCGCCGGCGCCATCCTGACCGGCGTGTTCGCCGTCGAGGCGGTCGGCGGCGACGGCAAGCGCGGCCTCATAGACGGCAATGGCGGCCAGGTGCTGACGCAGCTCTGGGGCTGCCTGGTCTGCATCGCCTGGTGCGCCATCGCGACCTTCATCCTCCTCAAGATCGTCGATGCGCTGATCGGCCTGCGCGTGACCAACGAAGAGGAGATCGAAGGCCTCGACATCAACCTGCACGGGGAAACGGTGCACTGACGCGTTTGGGAACCCGACCTCCTCCCTGGTTCCCTCCACCGCCGCTTCCGTGTCGCGGCGGGTACTTGCGGCCCGGCGATGCTTTCGCCGGGCCTTATTTTGCGCCTGAAATTGACGCCGACCATCCCAGACGCCAGTCTGTCGGCGCGTGCCGCAGAGGCAGGAGGGCAAGCGCATGAAACTCGTGTCCGCCATCATCAAGCCGTTCAAGCTCGACGAGGTGCGCGACGCCTTGACCGGCGTT
>JABCYT010000220.1 GCA_013290035.1 Alphaproteobacteria bacterium | reverse complement strand
GGCGCTCCGGCTGATGGCCGCCAACCCGACCAAGATCAAGCGCATCGCCTTTGGCCTGTCGATCGCCACGGCGTCCCTGGCCGGCGCCTGCCTGATCATCATCCAGCCGGTCGAGCCTTCGATCGGGCGTGAGTATATCGGCCGCATCTTCGCCATCTGCGTCCTGGGCGGGCTGGGCAGTTTTCCCGGCATGGTGATCGCGGCAATGACGCTCGGCATCGCCGAGAGCCTGACCGCGACCTTCTTCGGCCCCTCCTGGGCGCCGGCGGTCTCGTTCGGCATCCTGCTTGTGACCTTGGCGGTGCGGCCCAGTGGCATCCTTGGCCGTTAGCGGGGCAGCCCCCGGCCTGCGCGGGGCGCCGTTCACCCTGGCGCTGATCGCCGTCGCCGTGGTGATCTTCGTCTTCGGGCGATGGTTCGACAGCAGCTACGCCTTCTTCATCGGCTACGTCGTCGTCCAATACATCGTGCTGGGCACGGCCTGGAACATTCTGGGTGGCTACACCGGCTACGTGAATTTCGGCATCACGGCTTTTTTTGCCATCGGCGCCTATTCGACGGTGGCGCTGCACAAGCTCGTGCCCACCTTGCCCTTGCCGGCGATGATCGTGGTCAGCGGCGTACTGGCCGGCCTGGTCGGGCTGGGCACGGGATACCTGACGCTCCGCCTGCGCGGGGTGTTCTTCTCCATCGCCACCCTGGCGCTCGCAGTGGTGGTGCAGACGCTGATCACCAACTGGGATTTCGTCGGCGGCGCGCGCGGCGCCTATGTGCTGCGCCCCAAGGTGGCGCCGCTGATCGGCGGCGAGTACGTGCAATACCTCTTCCTTCTCATGCTTGGCATGGGTGTCATCGTGCTGGCGACGGCGCGCGCCATCGAACGGTCCTCCCTGGGTTACGGCTTTGCCGCCATCCGTGACGATGAAGGCGCAGCGGAGGCCTCGGGCGTGCCGACCCTGAAGCTGAAGCTGATCGCGACGACGCTGTCCGGCGGTTTCATGGGCATGGCTGGCGCGCCGCTGCCCTTCTACGTCACCTATCTCGACCCCGCGTCGGGCTTCAGCCTGAACTACGCGGTGAACGCCATCGCCATGCCGTTGATCGGCGGCACCGGCAGCTGGCTCGGCCCCGTCGTCGGCGCGGTGCTGGTGGGCGGTTTGCAGGAGTTTCTCAGGGTGACGATCTCGTCGGCGGTCAACGTGCTGGTCGCGGGCGTGCTGATGGTCGCCTTCGTGATCGCCGCACCCCAGGGCATCGTCGGCCTGTTCCAGAGGAAGCGATGACGGCGCTGCTGGAAGTCGCCGGTCTCGGCAAGCGCTTCGGCGGCTTCGTCGCCCTGGAGTCGATCGACCTCGAGGTGCGCCAGGGCGAGCGGCTCGGCCTGATCGGGCCGAACGGATCGGGCAAGTCGACCCTGGTGAACTGCATCTGCGGGACCTTGCGCAACGAAATCGGCAAGGTCCGTTTCGCCGAGGAGTCGCTGGACGGGCTCTCGGCTCACGAGCGCACGCGCCGCGGGCTGGCGCGCAGCTTCCAGCTGCCGCGGCCCTTCGCCAGCCTGTCGCTGGCCGAGAACATCCGCATTCCCCTCCTCTACACCGTGAATGCCCGGGCGACCGGCCACCTCAGCCGCGCGGCAATCGACGCGCGCTGCCTGGAGTTGCTGGGCGAGGTCGGGCTGGCCGGCAAGGCCGAGCGCTTGCCGCGCGACCTGACGCAGATCGAGATGCGCAAGCTCGAGCTCGCCCGCGCCATGGCCGCCGAGCCCAAGCTGCTGATCGCCGACGAGGCGATGGCCGGGCTGTCGCATGGCGAAGTCGACGAGATCATCGCGTTGCTGATCCGGTTGAACGCCGAGGGTGTGACCGTGATCATGATCGAGCACATCATGCGGGCGGTGATGGAATTCTCCCAGCGCCTGGCCGTGCTGGTGGCCGGACGCAAGATCGCCGACGGTCCGCCCCAGGACGTGGTGCGCGATCCGGAAGTCGTGAGGGCATACCTTGGCGAGTAGCCTCACCGTCGCCAACATCGACGCCGGCTACGGCGCGGTGCGCATCCTGCACGACGTGTCGCTGCAGGTCGGCGCCGGCGAGACGGTGGCGCTCCTCGGCACCAACGGCAACGGCAAGTCGACCCTGATGAAGTCCATCATGGGCATGGTGCGCCCCTCGGCCGGCAGCATCCGGGCGGAGATCGACGGCACGAGCCACGAGCTGATCGGGCGGTCGACCGAAGAGATCGTCGATCTCGGCATCGGCTTCGTGCCGGAAGGGCGGCGGCTCTTCCCCAGGCTCACCGTGACCGAGAACCTGCTGCTCGGCGCCTTCCGGCCCAAGGCGCGCTCGGTGATCGGCCGCAACCTCGACTTCTGCTTCGAGACCTTCCCGCGCCTGAAGGAGCGTTCGCGCCAGCTCGCCGGCAGCATGAGCGGCGGCGAGCAGCAGATGCTGGCGCTGGCGCGCGCGCTGATGTCGGCGCCGCGCATCCTCTTGATCGACGAACCCTCGGTCGGCCTGGCGCCGCTCCTGGTCAGCCGCACCATCGACAAGATCAAGGAGCTGAAGGAAGGTTACGATCTCATCGTACTGATGGCCGAGCAGAACTTCACCCAGGCCATCCGCATCGCCGACCGCGGCTACGTGATCGTGCACGGCAAGATCGCCTTCGAAGGCGAATCGGCCGAGGCGCTGAACAACAACGAACTGATCCGCGAATTCTATCTCGGGGCTTGATGCTCTTGCCGGACCGCGGACCTCCAGGCCCGCATCAGAATCACGAGCGGGCCTGGAGGCCCGCGGTCCGGCAAGACGTTATTTTTTCGGATCGTACGGATAGATGATCTTGCCGGTACTGTACTTGGCCGGCCACAGGATCACTTCCGTCTTGGGATCCTTGAACTGATCGATGCCGTTGCCCTGGACACCCTGGAACTGGACGGCCAGAACCTGCGCGGTCTCCCACTCGCCTTCCTTGTTGAACTTGATGTCGCCGACAATGGTCTTGAAGGTTGCCTTGCGCATGAAGTCGGCGAGCTTGGCGTCGTCGGTGCTGCCTGCACCCTTCACGGCCTGTTCGACGATCTCCATCAGGGCATAGCCGAACGGCGGCAGGTAGTAGCCCAGGAGGTCGACGCCGGCCTCGGCCGACTTGGCCTGGTACTTCTTCAGGAACTCGCGGCTCGCGTCCGTGGCGAAGCTCGCCCACGGCAACCAGAAGTCGTAGACGACGATGCCGTTCAGCAGCGGCCCAAGCTGCGTCTTGATGGCGGTGGCCTGCAGGCCGACCATGCCGCCGCCGTAGATCTTGGGCTTGAAGCCGATCTCGCTCGAGGCGCGGATGATGCCGACCGAATCGGGCGGATAGGACGCGGCGAAGAAGATGTCGGGATTGGTGGCGGCCACCGCCCGCACGACCGGCGTGTAGTCGGCCGTCGTCGGCGGATAGTTCTTGTCGTAGACGATCTTGAGGTTGTGCTTCTTGGCGATGCTGCGCACACCTTCCATGGCGTTGCGCGGGAATTCCGCATCGGCGCCGATCAGGGCGAGCGTCTGCGGCTTGGGGTTCTGCGCCATCGCCACTTCGAAGAAGCCCTCGGCGAAGGCTTCCTTGGGTTTCGGACCGCCCGCCGGCTGGATGGCGAAATAGCGCGGGTAATTGAACTCCGAGTTCACCGCCAGCCCGAACAGCGCGAAGAAGGTGCGATCCTTCTGCATCACGATCGGCATCGCCGGCGCGATCATGTTGGTGGCGTAGCCGCTCACCACGATGTCGACCTTGTCGACGTCCAACAGCTTCGTATAGAGGCCGGGAACGCTCGAGGGATTGGACTGGTCGTCGTAGTAGACGAGCTTCACCGGCCGCCCGAGCAGGCCGCCTCTGGCGTTGATGTCCTCTTCCGCGATCTGCATGGCAAGCAGCGCCCCCTTGCCGTTGGGCGCGAGCCCGCCGGTCAGGGCCATGCCGAAGCCAATGGTGAGCGGCTTGGCCTGGGCTCGTGCAGAACCTGCGAAGCCGGTCGCCGCACCGGCTGCGGCGAGCTTGTTGAACGTACGACGCTCGATGAGCATGATTTAGTTCCTCCCAACACCGTGATTTTGGCCGATCCTACAGCCCCTTGAGCGGCGGTGCCTACCGGAAACTGCCTCACATGAGCGGCGGTGGACCGGCTGTGCCCAACGCATGCTGGCCGAAAATGGCGCCCTGGATGTCGGGCGAAAACATCGCGTGTGCGTTGGCGGCATGGGCGTCGCGGAAAAGCCGCTGCATGATGCCCGTCGTATAGAGGCCGCCCGAGCCCGCAATGCCCATCAGGATGTCGACCGCCTCAAGGCAGAGCCGGATGGAGAAGAAGGCATCGCGGCGATAGCGCACCTTGTCTCCGTGCTCGGGCTCGCGGCCGGCACGCGCGACTTCCATGGCATGCTCGCAGGCCCGCCGCATGATCACTTCGGCGTTGTCGATGCGCGCACTCGCTTCCGCCACCTTGATCTGCACGGTGGGGTTGGCGTTGACCGGCTGGCCGGTCGTCGTGGCATTGCGCTTGCGTGCCGCACCGACCACCGTCTGGTAGGCGCCTTGCGCGCAGCCCAGCATCACGCCCGTCAGCACATAGGGACCGAGCGAAAACAGCGGCAGGCGGAACAGCGGCGAGGGGTTCACATCAGAGCCGGCATGCGGCTTGCCGTTGAACGTCCAGGCCGAGATCGAGCGGCGCTCGGGCACGAACATCGCCCTGGTGGCGACGTCCTTCGATCCGGTGCCGCACAGCCCCACGGCATGCCAATTGTCGATGATCTCGTACTGGGAGCGATGGAGCAGGGCGAAGCGCTGATCGACGGGCGGCCCGTCCTCACGTTCGCGCAGCATGAAGCCCAGCATGTTCCAGTCCGAATTGTCGACGCCGGAGGAGAGCGGCCAGCGTCCGGAAACCTCGTAGCCGCCCTCGACCTTGCGGCCGCGGCCGGCGGGAAAGGCCAGCGACGTGGCGATCAGCACGTCGGGCGAGACGTCCCACAGCTCGTCCTGCGTCTCGGGCGGGAAGTAGCCCAGCATCCAATGATGGCTGGCGAGATTGCCGATGTTCCACGCGGTCGAGGGGCAGACGCGGGCGATCTCGGCGCAGACATCGACGAAGATGCCGACATCAAGGTCGGCGCCGCCGACCCGCGCGGGTTGGGCGATGCGGAACAGGCCGGCTTCGTGCAGGTCGCGCTCGGTCTCGTCCGGCAGTCGGCGCAGCTGCTCGCACTGCTCGGCCCGTGCCGCGATCTTCGGCACCAGGCGCCGCGCACGCTCGACCATTTCGCTGTAGCCGACGCCGGCGAACGACGTCGGTGCCTTGGGTAGGGTCGCCGAGGGCGTCCACTCAAGCCTAGCGGTACTCTGACCCTTCATCGTGCGCTGCCTTCCCGAGCTTGGCCTTTGAAGCCGACGATGCGGAGGGCAAACGTCCCGGTCAAGGGCTGCGACACGGCCGATAAGCCGCTACAATCGACGTAGTCCGCATCGCGGGCGCGTTCACGACGCTTGCAGGGGGGATCGACTGGAGATGCTGGCTGTCGCTCCGATGCCGCGCCTGCGCGGCTCGAAGCTGGGAGGAAACAACATGAAAATCCAAAACGGGTGTTTTGCGTTGGCAGGCGTAGTGGCGTTTGTGATGGCGACGGCTGGAGCCGGTTGGGCCCAGAAAGCCGGCGGCGTTCTCAAGATCCAGCACATGGATACGCCGCCCAGCGCGTCGATCCATGAGGAGGCGACGGTCTCGACGGTGGTGCCGTTCATGGGGCTGTTCAACAATCTGGTGATGTTCGACCAGAACGTCGCCAGGAACAGCTTCGATTCGATCGTGCCGGATCTCGCCACGAGCTGGTCGTGGAATGGCGACGGCAAGCAACTCGCTTTCAAGCTTCGGCAGGGCGTGCGATGGCACGACGGCAAGCCGTTCACGGCGGCGGACGTCGCCTGCACGTTCGACCTGCTGCTCAGCTCCGACAAGCTCAGGCGCAATCCGCACGCGGCCTGGTGGAGCAATGTCGAGAAGGTGACGGCCGACGGCGATTTCGACGTCACGTTTCATCTCAAGAACCGGCAGCCTGCGCTGCTGGCGCTGCTCGCCTCGGGCTACTCGCCGATCTATCCCTGCCATGTGCCGGTCGCGGACATGCGTCGCAGGCCGGTCGGCACGGGCCCCTTCAAGTTCGTCGAGTTCAAGATGAACGAGGGCATCAAGCTCACGAAGAACACCGACTACTGGAAGA